>JAYTUY010000197.1:0-17194 GCA_043744275.1 Saprospiraceae bacterium | reverse complement strand
TCATTAAATATATCGTCCCTCTGGGACTTACAACAGATTTTTCGACACTTTCTACCGATATTATATGCCTAAAGGCATTTTCAACCCATTATTCGCATAAGATATGTTTTATTAATCACTCTTCACTTTTCACTATTCACTATTCACTTTTTTTTAGGCGTCACCTTATTAATGCCTACAGCTAAAAAAGCCTTATCTAAAGAGGCTTTTGTAGTAGCTGGTATTTTTTTATCAATGACTAATCCAGTAGCCGCTTTGACAAGAGCCTTGTACAAATCTTTAAATTTAGCGGTCGGTTTCAAGAGTTTTAAGGCTTCAAACCATAAAAGAGCGGCTTCTTGAGTGCCAATATCCATCGCGACTAAGTAAAATGCTTTGTTTGGAATACCGCTATTAATATGCACGCCGCCGTTGTCGCTCGTGCCTTTGTATATTTTATCCATGTGGTCGGGCTGTGCCATGATGACTACTGAGGGGTCGGCTGGCGATTTCATAGAGCGAATGCCTTTCCCCTTGAATTTACCCAACATGCAACTTGCTCCTACCAACCAATCTGTTGTTGTAGCAGTGTGTTTAAGATGCCATTGTGCAATTGATACGCCGAAAACATCAGCAAAATGCTCATTCAAAGCACCCGATTGAGCTTTATAAACCAATCCAGCAATGTATTGAATGACACCATGCGTCAATTCATGCCCCGATACATCTAATGCTTTGGCAAATCCTGTAAAGTTGACGCCATCACCATCACCAAAAGTCATTTGCTCGCCATCCCAAAAGGCGTTGTTGTATTGAATCATATAATGGACATTGAAAAGCATATCCATGCCATTGCCATCAATTGAATTCCAGCCGAGTTGATTTTTATAATAATCGCGGACGATGCCGCCATTGTCATAAACAGCATTGACATCAGCATCTTGATTGGCAGCATCGCCTTCTTTACGAGCCAATTTCAGTTTCTGCTTGCCTGTGTTTTGACTATTATAGACATAGCGGTCTGCATTGCCTGGCAAATCCCTCATAGTTGGGAGAATCTGTTGTGCGACCAACGTAAATTCAGTGCGCTTTTCTCTAAAATCTTGATCGATTCTTTCAGTGCTACCTGATTCAACATCAGCACCTTTTTTCTTTAGTTCTTTAAAAACAACATCAGGTATGATATGACATTGGCAAGGGAAATAGGGAGTAGATTTCATAAGTCAACAGGAAACGTTTGTTTTGGTGAAATGATTTTCAAAGTTAATACATTATTCTATTTTAACAAAAAAAGATACAACGTTAGTTTTCAAAAAATAATATCGTTCATGGTGAGATTTAATGAGAAATAGTATATTTGTGAAAAAAGGTTTATGAAAATTTTACACATCAGTGCAGAGTGTTATCCCGCAGCCAAAGCGGGCGGATTGGGCGATGTCGTGGGTGCTTTACCCAAATATTTGAATGATGCTGGTGTGGAAACCGCTGTCATTATGCCGAAACATCGGACGAAGTGGCTCAATTCGCAGTCGTATCGTGAAATCATGCAGGGGAGCGTGCGTTTGGGCACGGATTACGTGCCATATGCCATAGAAGAATGCTTGAATACTACATTGGGATTCAAACTTTATGTCGTCAATTGCCCTCTGTTTTTTGATAGAACAGGCATTTATACCGATGAAAGCGGCACTGGATATAGAGATGATGTAGAGCGGTGGCTTACTTTTCAGCAAGCAGTGATTCATTGGATTATGGGTTTGAAAAAAAAGCCCAAAGTCTTGCATTGCCATGATCATCACACGGGTTTGATACCATTTATGATTAAATTTTGCCCTGAATATAAGTCATTGGCTCAAATTCCAACGGTATTTACTATCCATAATGGTCAATATCAAGGCATGTTTAGTTGGCAAAAGACTCAATTGATGCCACTTTATGAAGCAGAAGCCTCTGGAATGCTTGATTGGAAAGGGGCTATCAATCCGATGGCAAGTGCTATCAAATGCTGTTGGCGATTTACGACTGTTTCTAAGGGATACATGGAGGAATTACGCAACGATTCAGGCGGTTTGGAATGGCTCATGGACAATGAGCGACCTAAAAGTATCGGTATTTTGAATGGCATTGACAACCAAGTTTGGGACCCCAGCACTGATTCAATGATTCATTTTCGATTGCAAAAAGATGTGGCTGAATTTAAAAATGAAAATAAAAAAATCATTTGTGAAAAGTTCGGTTTACGCCCTGATTTGCCGCTCATAACTTTTATTGGACGCATCGTCGGAGAGAAAGGAGCAGACCTCATGCCTGAAGTCATTGGTCAATTTTTATCGCAAGGCGGTGCAGCTTGCTTCGCTATATTGGGCACTGGCGACCCCTCAGTATCAGACGCTTTGGCTCGATTAGCATTCCGTTTCAACGGTACTTTGGGCGTTTCACTTGAATATAATGAGACATTAGCGCATCAACTATATGCAGGCAGTGATTTTCTGATGATGCCGAGTCGGGTAGAGCCTTGTGGCTTGAATCAAATGTATGCCCAACGCTATGGGACTGTGCCTATCGTGCGGAGCGTAGGCGGTTTGCGAGATACTGTTGTGGACTTTGCAGGTTCGAGCGAAGGCTCAGGCATTCGTTTTTCAGCATTTAATGCCGACGAATTTTCTTTCGCTATCATCCGCGCTATGCGTTTATATTGGGATGAACCACAACGGTTCAGCGCATTGCAGCAATATATTACAACGATTGACAACTCTTGGGAAAAATCTACCAATGATTATGTGAAAATATATAGTCAATTGGCAAAATTATAAATCAAGTAAAATTCCTTAATAATTACTTGCAAATCTATCCTTTTCACCTATATTTGGATTTTAAAACCCATTCATACTGAGGGGGTATGTATTGAATCAGTTAAATCAATTTATTATCAAACTATTGTCTCAAACACAATTTTTTTAAACCCATTATCCAGTATAACTATGGAAAAAACCATCAAAATGGTTAGCCTTATTCTTGGAGGCGGACAAGGCTCTCGATTATATCCTTTGACTAAGGATCGCTCAAAACCTGCAGTGCCGATTGCTGGTAAGTATCGTCTGATTGATATTCCTATTTCAAACTGTATCAATAGTGGCGTCAGAAGAATGTATGTTGTCACTCAGTTCAACTCTGCGTCACTCAATCAGCACATCAAAAACACCTATTATTTCGATCATTTTAGAGGTGGTTTTGTCGATATTCTCGCTGCCGAGCAAACGCCTGATAATCCACATTGGTTTCAAGGCACTGCCGACGCTGTTCGTCAATCGCTCAGACATATTCGCACTCAAGATTACGATTATATCCTAATCCTTTCGGGCGACCAACTTTATCAGATGGATTTTTTAGAAATGGCTAAAGAGCATATCTTGAAAAATGCTGATTTGAGTATCGCCACAATCCCCGTTGATGCCAGCGATGCACCTGATTTTGGCATTATGAAAGTGGATAAAAAAGGGATGATTGAAAGTTTTACAGAAAAACCTAAAAGCGAAATTCTTCACGAGTGGGTGTCGCCTGTTTCTAAAACCGAAGAAAAAAAAGGTAAAATATACCTCGCCAGCATGGGTATCTATATTTTCAACCGCGACACAATGAATAATTTGTTGAATGAAAATGCAGAAGCCACTGATTTTGGAAAAGGCATTATTCCAGCTGCTATCACTTCGGGTTTGAGAGTGGCGAGCTATCAATATACAGGCTATTGGACGGATATTGGAAATATCTCTTCGTTCTTTGAAGCCAATCTCGAATTGACGGACAATGTACCTAAGTTTGACTTATACGATATTGAAAAGACCATTTTCACCCGCTCTCGGATGTTGCCGCCGTCTAAATTTTTCGGCACGACATTCAAAAAAACACTTGTTTCGGAAGGCAGTATTCTTCATGCCAAGAGCATCGAGCGGTCAATCATCGGGATTCGGAGTAGAATTGGCGATAAAACCGTCATGAAAAATACGATTATGATGGGTGCCGATTATTATGAGCATCTCAAGCAGTTGGTTAAAAAAAATACTGTCAACGTTGGCGTTGGTAAAAATTGCAATATCGAAATGGCTATTTTGGATAAAAACTGCCGCATCGGCGATGATGTCACCATCAAAGGCGGCGAAGGTTTAGCCAATGTAGAGACCGACTCTTACTGCATCATCGACGGTATTATTGTGGTGAAAAAAGGAGCGACTATTCCGAATGGTAGTAAAATTGGGGTTGAATAGAATATAAAATATTGATTATCAATTGATTATAATTGTAAAATTAAATTACAAAAAATGCCTTTCGAACTATCGGAGGGCATTTTTGTTCTAAAATTTATCCTTTCTAAAACTTAAATAATGCTATTTTCTGAAAAAGAACGCCATATTCCCTTGAAAAATGCTGAGTTGCTCTTCATCGAATCATTTTTTAATAAAGAGGAAGCCGATTATTTTCAAAAAGAATTGACTGAAAATATCAATTGGCAACAAGGAGAAATCACGATGTTTGGTAAAAAAGTGCTTGAACCTCGCCTCACTGCTTGGTATGGCGATGAAGGAAAAGTTTATACTTATTCAGGCAAAACGCAAATTCCTCTGCTCTGGAATACACCTTTATTATCCATTAAAAATAGAATTGAACAATTCAGCACCCCCTCAGTATTTTTAGCTAAACCAACAGAAAATAACTTAATCATGAATAATTTCAACTCTGTTTTGCTCAATTATTATAGAAATGGTACTGATTCAATGGGTTTTCATTCAGACGATGAAAAGGAATTGGGCTTAAATCCGACCATCGCCTCTGTCAATTTTGGAGAAAGCCGCCGTTTTATTTTCAGAAGAAAAGACGATAAAAATCAGAAATTTGAACTGCTTCTGACGCACGGTTCTCTCTTAATTATGTCGGGAGAAATGCAACATTATTGGCAACATGCCATTCCCAAAGAACCTAAAAAAACGAAGCCGCGTATTAATTTGACTTTTAGATGGATTTTGTAAAATTAGACATACGAATGATTGAATATGGGGAGAATTTATAATTTTGCGGTTTAAATTGATAATCAACAAATTATGAGCAAAAAAGCATACGTTTTTCCAGGGCAAGCTGCCCAATTTGTGGGCATGGGCAAGGATATGTACGAGACTTCCGCCTTTGCAAAAGACCTTTTCGAGCAGGCGAACGACATACTCGGCTATCGCTTGAGCGACATCATGTTTGAAGGAACAGAAGAGGATTTGAAGCAAACGAAGGTGACGCAACCGTCTGTTTTCCTTCATTCTGTTATCAAATCACGGATGGCAGGTGAGGCATTTCAACCCGATTGCGTAGCTGGTCACTCGCTCGGAGAGTTTTCGGCATTGGTGGCTGCAGGCGGTATGGGGTTTGAAGAAGGCTTGAAATTGGTGCAGCAACGTGCCTTTGCCATGCAAAAAGCTTGCGAAGCACAACCCAGCACAATGGCTGCTATTTTAGGATTAGCCGATGATATTATTGAAAAAATATGCTCAGAAATTGAGGGCATAGTCGTCCCTGCTAACTACAACACACCTGGTCAATTGGTTATATCTGGCACTGTTGAGGCGGTGACAGAAGCTTGTGAAAAACTCAAAGCCGCTGGTGCTAAACGCGCCCTTATTTTACCAGTTGGCGGTGCATTTCATTCGCCTTTGATGAAACCAGCGGAAGATGAATTGAGAACGGCGATAGAAAATACGCATTTTAAGCAACCGATTTGCCCGCTTTATCAAAATGTAGATGCCCAACCGCATTCAGTTCCTTCGATTATTCAAGCCAATTTGATAAAACAATTGACTGCCCCAGTGCGTTGGACTCAAATTATGCAAAATATGATAGCGGATGGCGTGAGTCACGTCTATGAAGTAGGCGGAAACGGCAAAGTACTGAGGGGTATGTTTTCACAAGTGGATAGAGCCTTGCCGAGTGAAGCTTTATAACAGTTTTTAAAAAATTCACACGATAAAAACTTGGTATAATATTTTAATGAAATTTGTATATTTGAGTTTAAAATATTAACTAAGAAAGTGATTGAAAAATGACAATTTATAATCAAATAACCACAGGCAAGCTCATCGTAGCCGAGCCTTTTTCACTTGAGCCGCATTTCAAACGGTCGGTTGTACTGCTTTGCAATCATGATACTGAGGGGTCGTTTGGCTACATCATCAACAAAATGTTGGATATGAAACTCAACGAAGTAGTGGCTGATTTTCCTGAATTTAATGCGCCGCTTTTTTATGGCGGTCCTGTTCAAACTGATAGCTTACATTTTTTGCACAATGTCGGCGATTTGCTCGTAGGCAGCAAGCGCATCAGTTCGGGCGTGTACATTGGCGGTGATTGGGAGCAACTCAAAGTATTGGTGGAAGCGAAATTAATAGAGCCTAAACACATCCGTTTTTTTGTCGGTTACTCAGGCTGGGGAGAAGGTCAATTGAAGGATGAAATGAAGGAAGGTTCGTGGATAATAAGCGATATGCACGCCAATTACCTGTTTAATGCACAACCCAACACGCTGTGGCGCACAGTTTTGCAGCACAAAGGCGATGCCTATTCTGTCATTGCTGATATGTTGGATGAGAATAATCTGAATTAGTTTTTTAACTTCGCAACAGTTTTAAAACATACTTCAGTGACTATCCTTTAAATCTATGACTTTGCGGAAGCTAACTTACAAACAGATTTTACTTGTCATATTGATACTACCCCTCAGTATTTGGCTACTTTTTGTCGGTTTTAAAAATGACAAAGACCCTTATTGGTCAGAATTGGATGAGCAATTAAGTAAAGATTATCAAACGCTCACCAATTCAAAAGACTCCATTCAAGCTCTCTACAACGCTTTTCACAGCGTTGAAATGCCTACCAATGATTCGCTTTTACACCAATTAATAGCGATACCCTTCATGCCGACGATGGAGTTTTCCAAATTGAAAGAATATTTCAGCATTTTTAATGAGAAACGAAGCATCATGTTCTCTGCCGTAACAGGCAGTGGCAACACGACTTTGGTAGATAGGATTGCTAATATTATTGCCTCAAAACCTGAGAACAAAATGGTGGTGTTGTGCGCCCCTCAGTTTGATATGGAGTTCAATAAAAAATATATAGGCTACGTAGAAAATGAGCGATTGGTGAAGGGCGATATGCTAAAATTTTGGGATAAATGCCGCTCAAAACCTAAAGAGAAATTTGTTTGTGTCATTGATAAAATAGATAAAATAAACCCTGAAACCTTTTTCGGACCTCAACTTTGGGAGCATCTCGACGACCCTAAAGGCAAGACAATTTATGGAAAAGATACAGTGATGATTCCATCCAATTTTTATTTGATCTGTCTCACTCAATTAGGCGTAGGGCAGCGCGTGGAGTTAACGACTGAGCATTTACGGCGTTTGGGCGGGATGGTGCAATTGCCAATTCACCCGAACGAATTGATTTTATTTTTAAGAGAAAGAAGACTGCAAATTGAAGCGGATTTAGTTAAAAAAAGAACTGCGAGAGATTCTGAAAAACATTCAGAAAACTTGAAAACAGAGGTTAAAAAATTGAAAGAAGAACTCAATGCCTTGAAAGATACAGTAAATGTTAAAAAAATGGTCTATTTCTTTGCAAAATCCAATGAAATGATTGTTTCCAAATATTCATATGGTCATCAAATTGGGCAGTGGAGTGAAATTCGTAAAAACTTTTTACCGAAAGATTTTGACAATATTAAAAAGATTTTCATCAATAATGTCAATGCCTATCGCCCCAATAATGAGTTGAAAATGGCAGATTTTGATGATATTTTGTATGAAATAGAACACAATGGCGCAATTCCGAACACCAGTCCGATTTGGAAATGGGGCAGTAAATTAGCGGATTTGGGCTTTGCTTCTGAGTTGGGTGTGGCTGGTTCATTTGCTTTACTTTCAGCTATTTTTGGCTGGTTTTATTTCAGAAAAAGGCATTTATATGTCAAAGAATTTACCCAACGCATTTATAATTTGATGGACGATTATGAGCATCGCCGAAGGAGTTACGACCAATTAGTGAATGAAATAAATGCCGTAAAAAGGGAATTCGATGGGCTTGTTTTGGACCAAAAAGTGAACTATAATGAAGCCGCTTTTTTCTATGGTTTCCTTGAAGATAAAACACGTTACGTGGAAATGGCTCGTGAAATAAATGAAAGTTTTCTCAAACTCATGGATGCGTTTCTGGATGATAATATCTTAACCGAATCAGAATATTCTAAGCTCAATCAGTTCCTCGAAAGTATCCGCTATCGCATAGCCACCCCTCAGTATTTGGCGTATAAAGAGGAAATTGAGAAGATTTACAAGCAGTTTGGGGTTAAAAAGGGGGGTTAGCATAAATTTATTGATTTTCAAGAGCTTTCTAATGATAATTAACAAGACATTGTTATATAAATCTATTCTATGTTAAAAAAGTATCAATTTTAACTATCAAATCGTTAAGTTTTGATATTTTATTTCTAATGTCTAAGTAAAGTATAGAATAGTCCAAACAATTAACTGTTCTTTCAACTATATTTTTCTTTTTACTGTAAGCCTTTCCTGTAAGTTGATAAATTTTATGAAGATCATGAGCTGGATTTATTCTCATTGTCATGTCATCATCGCATGGGTTAAATTCTGAATTATTTAGAATAAATGAATTTGTTAATCTATGATCAATACATTCATAATGAGAGCATTCAGATAAAAACCATGCTTCAATTTCATTAACTGCAACAATAATTTCAAAAGGTATAGGTAAAGGTCTCATACTTGGAGGTATGAATTGTAAACCTCTTTCTAATTTATTCAAATCTTCATTGGGTAATGGATATAAATCTCTAATACCAATTATTTCGGAATAGCCACTTGAAGCAAGATTTGCAATATTATCTAAAATATCAGACTTGACTTTATCATCATTGCCACAATCATATATTAATGCTTCATAAACGGGATTTGGTGGAATTGCATAAGATGAAACTTGAGGAATAAATTTATCTTGTTTAGGTATAGAAGAGCCTCCTCGTAGTTGTCTTAGGTTTATTGCTATATTTTTTTGACCTGCAATTTCTATAAGCAACTTATTGATGAAACACTGCTCAGTTTGTCCTTCAACAAAAAACGCTATTTTTTTCATCAATTTATTGGTGTTGAATGGACTCAAATCCTGTTACATAAAACTCTGTCGATAAAAAGTCAAAATTATTAAGACCAGTATATTTGAAATCATCGAATATAGTTTTAGAATTTCTATAATTATAGAATAATGATTTTTTGGGAACTCGTTGAATAACTGACCAATATTCTAATGGTATTTTATTCATAACATATCTATCATTAGTTGTCATAATAACTTGAACAGAAGAGTTTTTCACTTTTGCAATTATTAAGTCAATTAAAGCTTTCGACCTTTCATAATCTAAGCCTTCTCCTATATCGTCTATTAAAATACAACTTGGTATTTTACTTAAAAGAGAAAAATTTAACTGGATTAATAATGATAATGCCCTAAACATTCCTTGTGACATTTCTCTTTGGTCGGTTATATCCTCAATATCAAGTTCTTGTACATTGATTCCAAAAGCTGCAAAAGGGAAAAATTTTATTGGAGAAGCGTCGATTTCTTTTAATTTATATGATATACATTCCATGTCTTTAATAATGGTTTGCACAAAAGTTGAAGGAAAGTTTCTTTTTCCTTTGACAAAAATGGTAGCAACTTCATCTCCATCTTTTAAATCAACCTCTTCATCATCTTTTACAGCATTAGGATCCTTCAATAAGGCATTTTGACCTAACTGTTGACCAAATTGGTAGTGGTTTAAGTTTTTTCCCCATGAATACAAATCTTCAAAAAATGAATGCTGCTTTTTATCTCTTTTAGTAACTGCAAGTACATCATCATCTGTTTGAAAATCTAAATCTTTGATCACTTCTTCGTAATATAATTTTCCTTTAGAGCGATTTAATCTTTCAATATTTTCAATAGTCAATATCTCTTGAAGAATTTTTCCATCTTTAAAATTGATATGATATTCAACTTCTTTACCTTCCTTATCAAATTTAAGAGAATATTCTGATGTTCCATAACCAAATGAGTTAAGTTGTGATAATTTGACATCACTTGAAACCAAGTCTGCGATTTTTCTGATTGCATCAATAGTTCTACTCTTACCCGATGCGTTTTTTCCAACAATCAAATTTATGTTTTCAAGGGTAAGCCATTGCCTATATTTTGAGTCAATTGGTTTACCTTCAATACTCCATTCATTAACTTCACCTTTAAAACGGATGAATTTTATCGCTTTTAGATTCATTTTTTATGATTTTGACTTCCTGCAAAGTTAGTATTTTTTTTTAGTAGGATTATTGATTATTTTTATTTACTAAAAGTGGCAATAAGCTTTGTCACTACTTTATCTCAAAAAACTCTTTCCCACCGCGTTCAGGCAACAAACTAACCGCCTCTTCATTCTCTGCAATAATATAATACTGCCCAATTTTTTTATCAAATACAACACCCCAAACACCATCGCCTGCCGCATCATCATTGTGCTGCCCATCATCGAGCATGGGCAAGTAGCGATAAGCGGCATTTTTATCATTTCGGAAAAGACACCAAACTCGTACTGCACCGCTCGCCTTCACTTTTATGCTCGTTTTATCGCCCGATACTGAGGGGGTCGGCTGCCCTTCAATTTTAGGTGTAGGTTTTTGAAAAGGTGGAAAATGTGTTAAAAAATCCGTTCGTGTTTTCATCAATTCTTCGATGCCTATTATTTTTGAAACTTCTTTACCATCCACCATTTCACTGACAGTAGAAGCCATATTTTTTTTGAAATCTTCATACGTATAGTGTTTATTTTTATCTTCATTGACTTGACTATCAATGAATTGTGCTATTTCTTTAGCTCTTTTCAAATATTTTTCATTTTGAAACCAATCAGCCAAAATCGTTTTGATATGCGCTGCATATATCTTGCGATACATGGGCGTATTCAACAATTTTGAAATCAAAGGTCGCTTCGCATCATTTTGATAAAAAAATGGATCGAGCTTGCTCATTTCAACGCCTGGCATACTGAACGCGCCAAATGACAAATTCAAATCCCACATCAAAGGCGTAAAACGTCCGTCGGCAATGCGATAGAGATAATAATTATGAGAAAAAATACCTGTGTAACTATCCAAATTGACCATAACTGAATTAAGAGCAAGCATCCATAACACTTGGTCAACATTCAAAAATCGTTCAATTTTTTCAGGTTCAAGGTTCAAAACACGCGTCATATTGATGAAATCATGCCAGCTACCGTCTTTATCAACTTCATAAAATGCTTTGTAGCAAGTTGAATCTTCCCCCAAATACATGAGCGAAGCCTTGTCGCCTTTGGGGCAGTTTTTAGGTTCAACCGCTGTCCAATCAGGGTCGCATTTGACCAACCAACCATTTTTACCAAACTGATTTTTCAAAAAATCGTCGTTGATGGATTCCACATTATTATATAGCCCTAAATATTTGTCGTTGACATACACTTTTGCGAAATTACACTGAGGGGTCGGCATATATGAGCTTACAATTTCGTAACTCAGCATCTCACGCACGAAGCTGGGGTCACGATTGACATTGCTCAGTTTCAGCGTTTCGTATTTGCCCTCAATTTTCTGTTTTTTATCTAATTTGATATTAAAAGGCAACTTGATATTGCCTTTTTTGCGAGAGCCAAAATAAGAGGAATTGCCTTTATAGCGCGCCCCTATATTTTCAAATTTTTGACCGTCGATAGCCATCGTTCCTTTGAGTCGAGAGTCACTGCCCGCTTTTTTTACGGAGTCAAGATATTTATCCCAATCGTTGTTTTTAAACGTGAGCCGTATTTCCTTAATGCTCGTAGGATTGTACAAACTTTGAGCAAAAGAAAATGTATAAACGATTGATAATGAGAGGATTGTAAAGATTCTTTGAAACATAGCTTGCTTAGTGAAAAGTGAAAAGTGAAAAACGAAAAGTGAAAAACGAAAAGTGAAAAACGAAAAGTGAAAAACGAAAAGTGAAAAGCTGTGCTTCAACTTTTCACTTTTCGTTTTTCACTTTTCACTATTATCTTTTCACTATTTATTAAGTTCTTCGATGGTCATTTTAGCTTTTTCAGCTATATAATTGGTTGGATAAAAGGTAGCGGCTGCCGCATTTTCTGCAATAATATAGTACTCGATGCCTGTGAATTTGCCCATCGGATTGATGGCAGCACCGAATATTTTATCGCCTGCTTCTACATCGTGGCTTTTGCCATCGTCCAACATTTGTAGCTCGGTATAAGTACCCGTCGAACCTGTAGGGCGATAAAATAAGCGAATCCTGCGAGGGAATTTATCCACTTTTGCCTTGATATGAAACTCCGTAATCGTCTGATTTGAGAATTTTTGACGATTTGAAAAAGTTACTTCCGACACCACTGGTGGCACAACGAGCATGTCTGGATGCTTTCTTAAATATTTTGTCCGCGCCATCATCAGCTCTACAATGCCCGGTATTTTAGTGACGCTGCCCACTGTTTCCGTCAAGCTGCGTTTGAAATCAACGACTTGATAAGGCGGCGTTTTATCTTGCTCATAAAAAGGTGTAATCATTTTTTGCAAAGCTTCTGCTCTGCGTTTGTACAAATCATTTTCAAACCAATCAGCCAGTATTTGCCTGATATGAGCAAAATATATCTTCTTAATGTCTTGATTTTTAAGGAGTTGTGAAATCAAGGGCTTGGCAGCATTGTCAATATGCAACATCGGATCGAGGGTTGTCAAGCCTGTTAAATCCAAATCTGAATTGCCCGTGGTATTTTTTATACTACCGAAAATCAAGTTTAATTCTGTTGGAATAAAATTGAATTGATTGTTTTTATCACGATATAAATAATAATTTCCACTAAATTGCCCGTAGTAACTATTCAAATTAACGACTACATTATTAAACGCCAAGAACCATAAAGTGCGGTCGAGGTTCAGTACTCTTGAAATATTGTTCGGCTCTTCATTCAAAACGCGAGTCAATTCAATCAAGTCATCCCAACCAGCTTTTGAAAGCATATCAAAATTGACCATCATGCAACGCACATCTTTTTGAGGTTTCAATGCGCCATAAATATGCTCGCATTCACCCTTGATTTCAGTCCGAGTATCAGGCACGCAGCGGAAAAATACCCCCTCAGTATTTTGGAAGTTTTTCTGTAAAAAATCTTCATTAATGGCTTCAACATTGACATGAACACCCCGATTTTCACCATTTACCGTCAAATTGACGTGATTGGCTAAGGGCGTGGGCATATATTTTCGAGCCATTTCGTAGCCCAAAACCTCGCGCACCATGCTGGGGTCACGAAGAGCTTGCGAAATCGTGAAAGCTTTATAGCCTTGATGATTTTGCTTTTTATCAATATAATTCAGCTTCACATACCAAGGATTGCGCTTGCCCGCCGTCATGTATGTAGGCGTATGAGCGTAAGTGATGCCTACTTTATCGTAAGTCGTGCCGTCGATTATGACTTTGCCGAGCAACATTTCATCGCCATTGAGGCGAAGCGAATCAAGCTGCTCTACCCAATTTTTTTGCTCAAAAGTGAATCGAATATCATGGACGTATGAAGCGTCAAAGAGGTCGCCTGTTTTTTGAGCGGAAAGATTGAAGGCGGTAAAGCAGAGGAAAATTAGAGTAGTTAAATTTCTCATTTTGAAATTTGTATTCGGTAAAAGAGATGCTTTAATTTGTAAATGATTGATTATCAAAGTATTACATGGTTGAGTTAGAAATAAATTATTCTTTTTTTACACACAAAATTATGCCATTTTAACGTATATTGTCAATAAAAAGTATATTTATAACAATATCAAGGGCATTTATCCAATCCTGCCCGAACCTCATCTGCTGTCCATAGTTTTTCATTATTGCCCCATGAGGTGCCGATGTAATTTAAAATATTGGCTATTTCAAATTCCGACAATTTTGATATGGCTAACATCTCCTGTTGACCATATTCTACACCATTGATGACAATTTTGCCTTTCAAGCCTTTGCGAATCGCGCAGGGTATATCGCCGCGATTTTTTGACAAATAATCTGCTTTAGCCAAGGGCGGAATCAAGCCCCTCAGTCCTTCGCCATTTTCCATATGGCAATTGCCGCAAGCCGATGTGTAATAAAGTTTACCTTGTTTGTAAGGATTTTCATTGCAGCTATTCAAAGCCAGTAGTGAGGCGATTACGGATATTAAGACCAGTTTTTTCAAGACGATGTTATTAAAATTGTGATAATGAACTCAAAAATAAAACTCCCCGAAAGTTAGAAACTTTCAAAGAGTTTGGATGCAATTATTCATACAAATAAGAATTTTAATGCAATGACTAACAGTAGATTATTTATCTGATTTTATAATATTATATAGTTCATCGAGCTTTGGGGAGAGAATTATCTCAGTTCTGCGATTTTTCGACTTATTCACTTCGGTATCATTTGGAGCTATCGGCAAATAAAAAGCTCGACCCGAAGCAATGATGCGTTTAGGGTCAACTTTATTTAATGTCAACACTTTTACCACGCTCAATGCCCGCGATGTTGAAAGCGACCAATTGCTCTCCGCTGAGCCATCCGAGTCGGTATGTCCTTCTACTTCAATGTCCACTTCTGTCGTTGTGTTGAGTGCCGAAGCCAATTTTTTGATGGCATCCAAACCACGTGGATTGATTTGACTACTGCCTTTTGCAAACAGCAAATTATCGGAAAGAGCCACATATATTTTACCGTTTTCTTGAAGCACCGTCAGTTCGCCCGTATTGAACCCCCTCAGTATTTCAGCGATTTTTGAGCGCAAATCCGTCATTTGAGCATCCTTTTGATTCAATGCATCGCTCAATTGCTTCACCTTTAGCTCTTTTTCATTCAAATATTTCTTCAAATCGCCAATAGTTCCTTGGCTGGATTTCATTTCCTCTTCCAATTTACGCAAATCTTTCTCTCTCGCATCAAGCTCACGAAGTCTATCAGAAATCTCTTTTCTCAAAACATCATTATTCGAGGAAGCCGTCGAGAGCAACTGCTCATTTTGAAGACGAACGGCAGCCACCTCTTTTTTCACTTCTTCATAAGTGGTGTTGATACTTTGATAGCGATTTTTCCAAACTTCCACTTCAGAATGGACATCCGAGAGGTTCGCATTCAGCCGAACGACACTATCTGCATACACTTGCCGCTCCCTTCGTGCATTGTACATGAGGTCATACTCTTTTTGCAAAGTATTTCTTGACATCACAAGTGAATCATATTTCTGCTTAGGCACGCAGCCAACAGCCAATAAAATGGTGGTTAAATAAAGGAGTGTTTGTTTTTTCATCACAAAATGTAGTGCAAAACGCCAGTTCCGCAATTTAAGTTCAATTGTTAAATTCTAAATTCCTAATTCCAAAATCCTAATTCCTAATTTTCTTATTCCCTTCAAAAATTCCCAAACAACGATACCTATAGAAACCGAAATATTCAAAGAATGTTTAGTGCCATATTGCGGAATTTCGACGACAAAATCTGCCATTGCCATCGCTTCCTCACAGACGCCATCTACCTCATTGCCAAATATAAGCGCAAATTTTTTATTTATAAAAGGTTGATTGTGAATATTTTGTAACAAAACAGGGCTCTCTGCTTGCTCAACAGCCACTAAAACATACCCCTCAGTACGAAGCGTTTCGAGGGCTGTTGGAGTGTCATCAAAATGCCGCCACGCCACACTTTCAGTAGAGCCGAGTGCCGTTTTAAGGATTTCTCGATGCGGCGGTTGCGCCGTAATGCCGCATAAAATCACTTCCTCACAAGCAAAAGCATCCGCCGTCCTGAACGCTGAACCGATGTTGAGAGCCGAACGAACATTGTCCAAAACCACCGCAATAGGCGTTTTATCAGTGTCTTTAAACTCTTCCACAGAAACCCTTGCGAGTTCTTCCATTTTTAATTTTCGCATAATGTTGTATTTTGTTGCTTCGTCAACATGTAGATTAGTAAAATTCGTTAATTCGTATAATTCGTGACACCATACACGCAATGAATAAAATTATGAAAATAGGTTTAATGTCTGATACCCACAGCTTTTTAGATGCCAAAGTTTATGAATATTTTAAAGAAGTGGATGAAATATGGCACGCTGGCGACATCGGTACTGAGGGGGTCGCCGAAGCCCTCGAAAAGTTCAAACCCTTGCGCGCAGTCTTCGGAAACATTGATAATCAAGAGATTAGACATCGTTTTCCTGAGAATATGAGATGGAACGCCAATGGTTTGGAAGTTTTCATGACCCATATCGGCGGCTATCCAGGCAAATATCCCGCTCGAATAAAAGAAGAATTGAAAGCCACCAAGCCCGATTTATTTATCTGCGGACACTCGCATATTCTCAAAATTATGCCCGACAAACAGTTGAATTTGATTCACATCAATCCCGGTGCCTGCGGCAATGAAGGCTGGCACAAAGTCAAAACCCTCGTTCGATTTGATATTGAAAATGGAAAAATTCAAAATTTAGAAGTGATTGAACTGGGAATGAGAGGAAGGTAATAGTTATGAGTTATGAGTTATGAGTTATAAGTTATAACTAATTGATTATCAATAATTTATAACTCATAACTCATAACTTGTCTTGTCCTGAAATAAGTTGACCTAAAAAAGGGCGAAGAATAAAAACATTATTCACAATGCCAGTTCATCAGTCAACAGAGAGTAAATTAAGAATCCGTCAGATTCGACATTTCAGTACTGCCTTTAAAGAAAAAGTTGTGTCAGATATAGATAAAGGTTTGACAAGTATTCGAGAAGTGTCATCTTTGTATGAAATAAATAAAGCGATTATTTACAGATGGATTTATCGCTATTCAATTCATCATAAACAAGGGACTCGGATGGTTGTCGAAATGGAAAGCGAAGGAAAAAAGACGGAAATACTTCAAAAGCGAGTAGCAGATTTAGAGCGCATCGTTGGTCAGAAGCAATTGTCAATTGATTATTTAGAACGCTTAATTATTTTAGCGAATGCTCATTACGAAACGGATGTTAAAAAAAATTTCGCTACGGAGCTATCGCATACTTCAGTGACCATCGCTCGGCACACGGATACTTAATGAAGTCCATACTGTCA
>JAYTUY010000196.1:0-17211 GCA_043744275.1 Saprospiraceae bacterium | reverse complement strand
AAATAAATGCTCATAAAACATTGATTTTCAGCGTTTTAATCCTTCGAGGTTTTTAAAACCTCGAAGGATTGTAGCGATTATTTATGATTACCTACTTACACAACTCCAAGTTGAGTGCTCTCACAATTTCACTTAGTTTTCATTCCATATTTTCCAAAACATCATCAATAGATTCCCAAAGTTCTATTTTATGTCCTTCGGGGTCGAGTATCCAAGCGAATTTTCCATAATCATACACTTCAATTTCTCCGACGATAGTCACGCCCTCCCCCCTCAGTATTTCAATTAATTCTACAAGATTTTCAACTCTAAAATTGAACATAAAAGGGCTTTCACTTGGTGCATAATAATCTGTATTTTCAGGAAATACACTGAATTCAGTTTGCCCAAGTTGTTCAGGATTGTCCCTGTCTCGCCATTTAAAACTTGACCAAGTATTCTCTCCAAATTGCAAGCCGAGGTGCTTGTCGTACCATGAAGTCAATGCTTTGGGTTCTTTAGATTTGAAGAAAATACCACCGAGACCTGTTACTCTTTTCATGATTAAAATAGTTGATTTTTTATCTTAAATATTTATCATTTATCATTTATCATTACTTACCAATCACCGCTCGCACCACCACCTCCAAAATCACCGCCGCCGAAACCACCAAAGCTGCCGCCTGAATCGGAACCGCCACCGCCGCCCCAATCACTGCCGCCGCCGCCGCCGCCGCCCCAAAAAATCCAACCGCCACCGCCATTATCGTAATGCCGTTTTCTATTGGGTCCATAATAAGATGCGCGATTGCGGTTGCTATTAATGATAGCAAAAACAACCATGATAATGATGAGAAGTATAATAAAAACCCAAAAACCGCTGGCACTTTCGCCTTCTCTTTGTCTGGGGTTTTCATTGACATATTCACCCTTAGCTGCCGAACGAATGGCTTTAATGGCATTGGCAAAGCCTTGATAATATTGCCCTGCTTTAAAATTCGGCGTTATTTCATTGGAGATAATGC
Organism: Saprospiraceae bacterium; assembly: GCA_043744275.1. Taxonomy (GTDB): domain Bacteria; phylum Bacteroidota; class Bacteroidia; order Chitinophagales; family Saprospiraceae; genus JAAFJT01. The sequence goes on along the minus strand of JAYTUY010000196.1, from coordinate 16,207 downwards.
GCTTACAAGTTATGTCAGGCAATGCACCTTCCAAGCCGTAACCTGGCGAGATATTAATCTTGCGAGGTTCAATAGAAACAAGGATTAGCACGCCGTTGTTTTTGGCTTTGCGCCCAACGCCCCATTTGCGCCCTATTTCTAAAGCCCAATCTTCAATAGCATAATCCCCTAAAGATTTGATAGTAATAATAGCGATTTGATTAGATGAGCTATCGTCATACATCACAAGGTCTTTTTCAAGTCGATTGCGCTCATCAACGTTGAGCAAACCTGCCATATCGTTGACCAACCGTTGAGGATTGGGTCTATCGGGCACTTGTGGTTGACCCCTCAGTATCAAGGTGATAAAAAGGGCAAAAACAATTAAAATCGAGCGATATTTTTTATTTTTAGGCATCAATTTGTTTTCTTAACTCTAATAAACTCTTGTTCCTTATTCGGAATAGCAAAGATTTTACAACGATTTGGCACAATGGCATCTAAATATTGTTCGCCATTGGTCGCATCAAAAAAATACCATTTCTTACCTCCATTTTCAGAAACCCCCAATAGATAGACTGTTGACCGCATAGCTAAAGTATCGCTGATACGCATGAAAAGTGTCTGGGGCAAAAGGCAATTAATAGAGTTTTCACATTTTATAAAATTGAAAGGCACGCCAAAATCAATAGAATCAATCTTTACTTCCGCTTCAATTTGCTTCATCTGCTCCTGCATCATTGTAGAAAAATCATCCACAGTTCCTATCATTTCAACTAATTTTGGATGATTGAGCAAAGCATAAGCCTTAAAATCGTGCTCTCTAAAGGTCATTTCTAAATCACTTGCTGTTTCCAAAGCCATATTTTTCCAAAAAGTAGAATCTGATTGGGCATTAATGGAGGTATTAATTGTAAAAAAAACAAGTGATGAAAAAATGAGATTATTGAACATGTAATAATGGCTTTAAAAATATGTCAATATTGAAAGTTAGATGTTTTTTTACGTTTTCCCCCTAACCCCCAAGCGGGAACGCTTTCGAAGTATGTAAATTTTTAGCACTAATTTCCCAATATTCCAAGGCGTTCCCCCTTGGGGGTTAGGGGAAAACAGAAAAAAATAGCTTAAATATTTCATTATTCCAAGGAGTTCCCCCTTGGGGGTTAGGGGGAAAACGTCAAATAAACACCCCTACCTCCCATAAACAGGCTTATCAGAAAGCTCATTTTTATCATCGCCATTGGGCGGAAAGTGTTCTTTCAAAACTTGCCCAATATCTTCAATGGCTTTGCAAATCCCTTCAACCGTTTCACCTTTTGACAAATATGTTTTCAAGGTTTCGGCTTCTGATGTCCAAAAATTAAAGCCCATTTTTTGATGAATCCCTTCGTCACCGAATATGGCAAACTGTTTATCCATCATAGCAATATAAATCAAAACACCATTTCGTTCAGCAGTGCGGTGCATTTTTAACTTTTTGAACATTGCCATCGCACGTTCATGCGTTGCTGTTTTGCAATGGCTTTCCACATACAAGCGAACCTCACCCGAACTTTCCTTTTCAGCATGTCGGATGGCTTTCATGATGTGTTGCTCTTCGTCTTGATTGAAAAACTGTTTTTTAAAAAGCCACATTTTTTTTAATTGAAAATTGAAAATTGAAAATTGAAAATTTAACTAAACTCACAACGTTCAACTCTCAACTTATAACTCATAACTATTTTATTTACTGTCAAAATTGACTTTAGGGGCATTTTGAGACCCTGCATCCGCTTGGAAAAAGCCTTTTTCATGGAAGCCAAACACACCTGCGAAAAGGTTGTTTGGGAACGTTTTGACATTCACATTATAGTCTTGCACGGCTTTGTTAAAATCGTTGCGGGCTACTTTGATTCTGTTTTCAGTGCCTTCCAATTGTGTTCTCAATTCGCTGAAGGCAGCATTGGCTTTCAAATTGGGATAGGCTTCCGCTACACTCAATAAGCGGCTCATTGCCATACCGATTTGACCTTGTGCCTCTTGATATTGCTTGATTTTTTCAGGCGTTAAGTCCTTCGCATCGAGTTTCATTTGAGTAGCACTCGCACGGGCTTGAACAACACCTTCCAAAACGCCTTTCTCAAAATTGGCTTCGCCTTTCACAGCTTCTACAATATTCGGAATCAAATCAGCGCGACGTTGGTATTCGCTTTGGACATTCGCCCATTTACCACTGACGCCTTGCTCAGAGGTGACCATACCATTGTATTTGCAGCCGCCATACAGAAAAATCATCACAGCCGCTCCAATAAGTAATAAGGTAGTTTGCTTCATAACAGAGATTCTTTTTAGTTAATAAATTTTTTAATTGTTGAAAATGTATTTTTATAGTGAAATATGGTTTTATACTGAGGGGTATGTCTTTTAAAAATTATTGATTGAACAAATTTAGTTAAAAACTTAGCATTGCCAATTATTACTCTAAAAATCGTGATAAATTCGTGAAGTGCATTGGCGATATTTGGTTTATTTTTCAAGCATTTCTAAAAATTATAACATGAAACCATTATTTCTGAAATTAGTTCCTTTTATCATTATGGCTGGGTTATTCTTTGGTTTTTATAAAAAAAACAATGTCATACAACCTGTTCAATCCTTCAATTCAATAGCTGCTGACCCGCTGTATCCTCCTTTCGCTGTGTTAGAGCTTTTCACATCCGAAGGTTGCTCAAGTTGCCCGCCAGCGGATGAAATACTGAGGGGGGTATCGCAACAAGACAATGTGTTCGCCTTGTCCTTTCACGTGACTTATTGGAACAAACTTGGGTGGAAAGACCCGTTCAGTCAAAAAATGTTCGACGAACGTCAGTACGCTTACGGCAGACTCATGCAATCCAACGGTGTTTATACGCCGCAGCTGGTGGTCAATGGCTCAGAGGAATTTGTTGGCTCTCGTAAAAGCCAAACGGAGAAAAGCATTGAAAAAGCTTTGTCTCAAAAAGCAGAAGCCCATATTATTTTAAACAAAACGTTAGAAAATAATACCCTAAAAGTGCATTACAAACTGGAAGGCAATTTTAAAAACACCGTTTTAAATATTGCTCTTGTAGAAAGAAATATTGAAACCAAAGTATTGCGAGGAGAAAATGAAGGTAGGACTTTAAAACACGATAATGTGGTTCGAGAATTTCAAACCATTCAATTAAATGATACAGCAGAAGGCACTATTTCATTCAATATACCCACCGATTTCAAACAAAAAGACGGCAATATCATCGCATACTTGCAAAATAAAGACACTTGGAAAACCGTCGCAGCAAATAAGTTATGAGAGTTGAGTTGAAAGTTGAGAGTTATGAGTTGAGAGTTGAGAGCTATAACTACTTGATAATCAATAACTTATAACTCTCAACTCATAACTACTACTTCTTTTTCCATTTTTTCCAAAATTTCCAACCATCGTCTTTAAAATAGCGACCGGCGAGGACGTAACGGACAGATACGCCTGTGTGCCATTCAAAACCTTTGCCGCCGTTGCCACCCAATCGAATAGTCGGTTTTATATCCGCAGAGAGATTAATTTTTCTTGCAATAGTCAATTCTATGCCTATAATTGGACTCAAACCATAGGGATTAGTAGGTTGTGTTATCAAATTATCGTCTTGATGAATCCAAGTTTTATAGAAGCCGCCACCGAGATAAAAATTCAAACCACGCGTCAAAAGGCTGGTGTGATGCTCATACAAAACATTGAGTGTCAAGTCTTTATTGCTTGATGACAAAATCCCTTCCACCGTGCCATGTACAACCACTTGTTGCTGAAGTGTAACGCCGATACCGTCACCCAAACGCACGCCCAAGGCTGTACCATATGATTGTGCAGTCAAACCATGACTTAGCAAGAATGTCATAACGAAAAGCGTAGCTAATTTAAAAGGAAAGAAATAGAAGCTATTTGATGTTGATAAAAGTTGATTTTTAATTATTTTCATTGTATAAAAGTTGTATGAAAAATTTTGTTTGTATGAAAAAACGTGATGGTAAAGGATTTATTTCTAAAATACAATTGGAATGAATTTAAAGTTGTGTTAATATCCTAATTTCGCCCAAATTTAGATAAGAAATATGATGAATCGACTGAAAATAATGGCGCATTTTTTTAAGTTTTATGCTCGGGCTAAAACAAAATATAGCGTTCATTCACCTTTCGTATTTGAGTTTGTTAATAATGTACTCGAAGATGAAAGACGTTTTTATACCTTTCAAGAAGCCGAAATACTGAGGGGTCGATTATTGGACAGCGATGAATTGGTGGAAGTCATAGATTTTGGCGCAGGCTCGCATGTAGATGGCAATAAAAAGCAGCGGCGAGTCGGCAGCATTGCCACTTCTGCCCTATCTTCTTCGTTTCAATGCGAATGGTTATTTAAAATTTGCAATCATTATAAACCCTTGAAAATCATAGAGTTAGGCACATCATTGGGCATGTCAACACTCTATTTGACTGAGGGGTCGCCTAAAAATGCGACTATCTTGACGCTCGAAGGCTCGCCTGCTATTGCTCAATTGGCTCAAAGAAATTTCCTTTGGTTTTATGATGCCTTCAAAAAATATGGCTTGCGTTTTCATAATACGGAGACTTTAAATTTGAATTATTATGAAAAAAATATCTCGACTGATTTTAATTATCATAAAATTAAAATCATAGAAGGCAATTTTGATAAAACGCTGCAACTTGCTCTGAATCAATTGGTTACACTTGACTTATGTTTTATAGATGGCAATCATCGCTTAGAGCCAACGCTTCAATATTTTGAGAAGTGCCTCGCTCATATACATCCAAAATCTATCCTTATTTTTGATGATATTCATTGGTCTGAAGAAATGGAACAGGCTTGGGCAGCCATTCAAGCACACCCCTCAGTCAGATTGACGATTGACCTCTTCTGGTGCGGCATTGTCTTTTTTAGAAATGAAAATAAAGAACAGGAGCATTTTTCGCTGATAAAAGCAGCATGGAAACCGTTTTCATGGGGATTTTTTAATAGTTGAGAGTTTTGAGTTGAGAGTTTTGAGTTATTTTGAACTCTCAACTCTCAACTTTCAACTCAAAACTCTCAACTAAATTAAAACGCTATTGCCATTGAGACGAGGAAACGGCTTGGTTTTTTGTCGAAACTATAGGCTCTATTGCCGATATTGATGTGATCGCCATATTTATTGAAGTTGCCTTCGTAACGAATATCGATGGCAATTTTACCAAAATCAGCACCGATGCCTGCTTGATAACCCCATGTGAGGCTATTGAATTTTTCGCTGTAAGATTTTATTTCACCCAATTCAGACGAACTGCTCAAGTGTAAATGCCCCACAGGACCTGCATTGAGACGCAAACCACTCAATTTGATACCCAACATCAAAGGCAAATCTAAATTGTTGAAAGTTTCCTTTTTCAAAGTATCTGCTATGGCTGAGCCTTTAAGTGCTTTCACATTGTAAGTCACTTTGCTTGAATTGAACAAGACTTCTGGTTGAAACATAAAGTTAGCAACTCTTAATCTCACCCAGCCACCCACATGAAAACCATAACCCGCATCTGCTACTTTCAATAATATTGAATCAGACATTAATGGGTTGACATCAGCAGGTTTTATATCAGGCGTGCTGATTCCGATTTTAACGCCGAATTTGACACTTTGCGCTTGAAGGCTCAACTGAACCAATGCAAAACAGACAGCGAGGACAATTATTCTTTTCATAATTTTAAGTTTTTTGATAATAAAATGATTCTTAATTGAATTTCATGAACGATTTTTTTGAAAATATTATGATTTTTTTGCGCGGCAAAGTTATCGTTTTAACGCAATTTTAACTGGTTGCGGAAATAAATTTTACTTTTGCAGAAAAAATAATGAGTGATATTATAACAGCTAAATTTATGGGTAGTTTTATTAAAGAAGATAAATGCCCAACTGATAACATACCTGAGTACGCTTTTGTTGGTCGCTCCAATGTCGGCAAATCTTCGTTGATTAATATGCTCACCAATCAGAAAGACTTAGCGAAGGTCTCTTCAACTCCAGGTAAAACCCAATTGATGAATTTTTTCCTCATCAACGATACGTGGCATATGGTCGATTTGCCTGGCTATGGCTATGCGCGTATCTCAAGGTCAAAACGAGAAGAATGGGAAAAAATGATACATTATTACCTAAAAAATCGAAAAAAACTTCAATATGTCTTCGTTTTGATAGATTCTATGATACCGCCGCAAAAAATTGACATCGAATTTTTGAATTGGCTTGGTGAAAACCGTATCCCTTTTGTCATCGTTTATACCAAAACCGATAGGCTGTTGTCAAAGGATTTGAAAAAAAATATTCTCAATATTCAAACGGCTATTTTAGAACATTGGAACGAAATACCGCCTCAATTCATTACTTCAGCCGAGAAAAAAAGAGGTAAAGTTGAAATCCTTGATTTTATAGAAGAAGCCAATAAAGTTTTCCTAAAATAACTTAAACAATTGATAATTAACACTTTACATATTATATTATGACACTTGCTCATAGAGTTATAAAACATCTGCTCAAAAAACCAGTCAAGCCATACCCCTCAGTTATTGAGCGTTTGGATCAATGGCCCATCTATAAATTGAGTCAAGATAGAAAACGTTTTATTGCAGAAATTGATGATTTTACGACTCAAAGGCTCATGAAACAGCACCCAAAACTCTATGACCTCATCGCTCAAACCATTTATCAAGAGCGCATCCGCATCAATGAATCACCTTGGAAAGTGGATCCGCCAAACGATATGTCGTTTTGGAATAAAATAAGAAGTGCCCTTTTGAAAACGGAGGACACTAAAAATAAAAAAAAGACCGTAGAAAGCCATCGAGAACTGCTTGAAAAAATAGTGCATCGGTATTCTGAAGAGATTGTCGGCACTTTTAGCATCCCTACTTTTGGTTTTGCCCGCAGTTTTCTCTCTGCTTTTTTCAATCGCTTGCTCAATGCAGCGGCTGAGCGGTGGTGGCGCATGTTCGGCTCGCGTTACCAAATGCACGAGCGGCTTCAAGTGTATGGCGAAATTGAAACCATTCAAAAATTATTTAGTAAAGGAATTGTCGTCGTCGTGCCGACTCATTTTAGCAATCTCGATTCTATTTTGATTGGTTACACGATGGATGAAATTATGGGTTTGCCATCATTTTCCTACGGAGCAGGCTTAAATCTGTATAATTCGGGCTTGGCAGCCTTTTTTATGAACCGATTAGGCGCATATCGTGTGGATAGGCGTAAAAAAAATGACATCTATCTCGAGACGCTCAAATCCATGTCGAGCCTGTCTATTCAACGCGGCACGAACAGTCTTTTCTTTCCGGGTGGCACGCGTTCGCGATCGGGTAAAATAGAAACCAAACTGAAAATGGGCTTGATGGGGACGGTTATTGAAGCGCAAAGAGCCTTGTGTCAGAAGCCTGAATGTCAAAAAATATACATAGTGCCTTTGACCGTTAGCTATCATTGTGTTCTCGAAGCACCTTTTTTGATACATCAACACCTTCAAATTGTGGGAAAAGAGCGGTATTTGAAAGGAAAATCTGAAGGCAATAGCTTCCGAGAGTGGTTCAAATTTGTTTGGCAATTTTTTTCTGAAAAATCTGACATCATTTTATCCTTCGGAAAACCGATGGATGTGATGGGAAACTTCGTCAATACTGAGGGGGTCAGTTATGATAAACACGGCAATCTGGCAGAAATAAAAGATTATTTTACCACTGAAATTGACAATCAACCTGTTGTCAATGAAGACCTACAACGCGAAGCAGAATATACCAAAATGCTGGCGGATAAAATCCTTGACCGTTTTCATCGAGAAAATATAGTCCTGAGTAGCCATGTGATTGCTTTTACGGCGTTCAATATGCTGCTTGAAAACAATGAAAACTTGGATTTATACGCCCTTTTGCGCTTACCGCCTGATGATTATGTGTTCCCGATTGAGCAATTTACGGCAGCTATAGAAGCTGTTCAAAATGCGCTTTTTGAATTGGCAGATAAGGATAGGCTCAAACTTTCAGATGCAGTTTTATTGTCTCCAAAAGAGTTGGTGGAAGATGGAATGAAAAATTTAGGCATTTATCACATACGTAAACCATTGACTTTCAATAAGAACGGTGATATTGAGAGCGATGATTTCAGCGTGTTGTACTTTTATCACAATCGTCTTGAAAATTTTGGATTGACAAAACGAGTGCGCTGGGAGCATTTTAAAATTCAAATGAAAGAGGGTAATTAAAAATAATAATTCAAATTCAACCCCAAATACCGATTATAAACCGCCGCATTATTTCGATTGAGTATATTTTTCAAACCAAAATCATATCTCATTGACACATCAAAATGGCGCGAAATGCGGTAATGAATGCCGCCTAAAAGAGCAAAATCTAAAGAATTATTGATAGGATATGAAGAAGCTCTATCATAAGAACTTGAAGATGATTTATCTGCTTTTTGGGATATATTGCCGTATGTGATGACATAGAGATTGGCATTGGTAGTATCTACTTTAACCCAATTTTTTGACAATAAATAAGACATTTTCAAGCCGCCAAAAGCAGAAAACCGTTTATTGACCAAATGGTCAAATATAATAGGCAATTCCAAGTATTTCATATCTTTTAAACGAACTTCCACCACTTTCGATAGATTAAAACTTGAAGAAGGCAGCGTCACACTGCTACTGGCATTGGCTTTATCGGCAGCTAAAAACGAGGCATTTTCTCTGCTTTTTAATGAGGATTTTCTATAATTCAAACCAGTAGAGAAAGCCCATTTTTGACTTAAATTTTTACGCAAAACCATACCCATTTGATAACCATCCAAACGTAGCACCCCCTCAGTATGAATGCCTAAAGTAAGCCTAAATTGCCATTTTTGAATCGTTTTTGAAGCATTTTCTTTCAAATTGATGATAGGATTAACTTTTTCAGAAATACTTGAAACAGAATCAATTAATGGTTCATAAACAAGTGGATTCAGTACTTCAAAAGTCAACCTCTCTTGCGTTTTTTCAGTATTTTCTAAATCATTTTTTTCAACAAATTTCTCTTCATTATTCTGAGTTTTTTCTACTACATTTTCAGCATTTATAGCGTTTGACCCGTTGGTCAATTTTTCATCAATTATTTGTTCTTTATTTTCAATTAAATTACTCTTATTTTTTTTATTAAAATCAATTTCTATAGTGCTTAAATTAGGGTCAATATTTTTCACAATTAATTGATTATCAATATTTTGTATTTCATTTTCTTTTTCAACATTCAATTTATCAGGTTTGTTTTTTTTCTCCAAAATTGAATTTTCAGAATTTGACCGTTTGGTCAAATCTACTTCCCCCCCCTCAGTATTCAAGCCTTTTTCACTCAAAATTGCATTATTTTTTTCCATTTTCAAAGCATTATTTAATGCAATGGCTGATTGATTTTCAGGTTTAATTTTAAAGAAATAATAAGACCAAACGCCACACCCTACAAAGCTCAAAAATAGCAAAGCCATTAAAGCCCAACGCTTATGCAAAGAGCCATTTTTGAGTGATTTTTGGCTTTCATACTGAGGGGGTACTATGCCAATAACAGGTTTTTCTTTATCGAGCAAAGCCTGCATTTTCTCCCAGCCTGAATCTTCTATTTCTTTATCAAATTTATTTTTCATCTTATGTATAAACTATTGTCAATCAAATAATTAGTCGCAATTTAGAACTTTCATCAATCATTGTTTTCAGCTTGTCTCTCGCCGTAGAAAGATGCCATTTGGATGTACCGATGCTGATATTTTGCTGCTCTGCAATCTCAGGATGTGTAAAGCCTTCTATGGCGTACAATCTGAAAACTTCGCGCGTAGCAGGAGGCAATTGATCCACTAATTTCAATAAATCCTCAAAATATAATGGGCTAAGGCTTCTTTCAGCACTGCCAACGGTGGAATCGTAATCTTCCAAAACCACGTTTTCAACATACGTGCGATTTGACTTAAAATAATCGGAAATAGCATGAAAAATGAGCCGCCGAATCCACCCTTCCAACGATCCTTTGAACTCAAATGTGTGAATTTTATTGAAAACCTTTAAAAAACCATCGTTTAGCATCTCAAAAGCCCTTTCTTTATCGCCATCCGTATATCGCATACACATTCGCATCATCACACCAAAGTGCCGACGATACAAAATTTCCTGAAACGAACGCTCATTGCGTGCGCATCCCTCAACGATTTCTTTTTCAGATAACTCAGGTTTCAAAATTACGACTTAGGTTTTGTCATTAATTACGATATGAAAGACAGTTTTGCGGCTTGAAATGGTTGGGTTTTTAACACAATTATTTTTTTTGCACTATTTTTTTTTTAACACAATAGGCACATAGGACACATAGTTTTTCACTTTTCATTATTAATTTTTTACTAAAAATACTGAGGGGATGCTGTTTTATGAAATGAAATTAAAAAATTGACTTATTTTTGCGGACTTTTTTATAGCAATTAAAAAGTTGAACATTATTTTACTATTTAAAAAGAAAAAATCAAGAAAATGTCAGTTGAAACAAAGTCCCGTTTAAGTTCGATGGTGCGTAATATGTCGGAGAGTGAAACGCTCAAAATGGCTCAAATGGCGCGCAACCTCAAAGCACAAGGTCATGACGTGATCAGCCTCAGCCTCGGCGAACCCGATTTTGATACGCCCGAGCATATCAAATTGGCTGCTATTAAGGCACTTACTGAGGGGTTCACAAAATATACGCCGGTGGCGGGTATTCCCGATTTGTTGGAGGCGATTTCTAAAAAATTCAAGCGCGATAATAATTTAGATTATGCGCCCAATCAAATTTCAGTGTCGAACGGTGCCAAACAAAGCATTTATAATGTGGCGTTTTCGTTGCTGGAGGAAGGTGATGAGTGTATTATTTTTGCACCATATTGGGTGAGTTATGCGGAAATTATCAAAATGACGGGCGCAGTACCCGTATATGTGTCCGCAGGTGTCGAACAAGACTATAAAGTGACGGCTGAACAAGTAGCGGAAGCCATTACCGACCGTACGAAAATGGTGCTTTTTAGCTCACCTTGCAATCCAACAGGTGCGGTTTTTACGAAATCAGAATTGCGTGAAATCGCTGAAGTGATTGCTCTGCATGACGATATTTACATCGTTTCAGACGAAATCTACGAATATATCAACTATACAACGGCGGGTCATACGAGCATCGGCTCTTTCGATATTGTGAAAGATCGCACGGTGACAGTGAATGGTTTTGCAAAGGGATTTGCTATGACAGGCTGGCGTTTGGGCTATATTGGCGCGCCGAAATGGATTACAGACGCGTGCAATACCATTCAAGGTCAATGCACCAGTGGCGCAAATTCATTCAGTCAAAAAGCAGCGGTGGTTGCCCTCAATTCGAGCCTTGAACCGACGTTTGAAATGCGCGATGAATTCCTTCGTCGCCGTGATTTGGTTATCAGTTTATTGAGCGAAATAGAAGGCTTCAAAGTACCCACTCCTGAAGGCGCGTTCTACGTTTTCCCTGATATTAGCGCATATTTCGGCAAATCGGATGGCACAACGGTCATCAAAAATGCTGATGACTTCTGCGACTATGTCATGATGAATGTCTATGTAGGCTTAGTGAGCGGCTCTGCTTTCGGCGAACCGAATTGCTTCCGCTTGAGTTATGCAGCGAGTGAGGCGCAATTGCGTGAGGCGATTCGTCGTATTAAAACGGTGGTGGATTCGTTGAAATAATTAATGAAATGTTCGGGAAATTTCAAAAGTTTCCCGAACATAATGTGAAAACAACGGAAGTTTCAAAGTATAGCCCTATTACAAGTTTTGTTAGCCGTTTTCTGTATCACATTTTTGTTTTTATAAACCAGCTTATATACTCTTCTTTTAATTGATTTAAGTCTACTGCTTGACTAATCAAAGAATTTGCTGGAACAAATTCTTTGATACTATTATTAATTTCAAGGTTTATAAAATTTTTGTTGTCACTATATTTTTTGTTTACATATTTTTTTACGGGTTGTCCAAACAGTTCAAAATATTGACTTCGATATTCAATTGTATCTACACCATTAAGACAAGTAATTAAAAGCACATTCCAAACGTCTGAAAAAACAACGTCATATTCAGGATTAGGTTTTTTAATCAGAAGAAAAGTATCCAGTAGTAAAAATATTTTGATATTTTTAAATAAATTCCTTCTGTCCTTTCTGTCTGAATAGTCATTTTCAAACATCCATTTTAAGTCATTCTTATTTACTATGTTTATAATTTCCTTGTTTGTAGGCTCCTTTAAAAATGGTTTTACATAGTCAGCATTAAAATTGTCTCTAGAAATATTTAACTCTCTGAATAATTTTTCTGTCCTGCTATGTGAAATAGGCTTTTTGGAAAAACTAAGTCTTATTGTGTCAATTGATATTGAATTTGTTGCTGAATCGTAATACTTTTTCAACTGAATATGGTTTATTATTTGAAAGGTAGTATTTTTCAATCTGGAATACTCTATTATTTCATTAATTGAATAACTTCCTGATGAACCAAAAGTATAATATCCTTTGTCGTAACAAAATGTAATTTTTGAGATTGAGTCCGTAAACTGTCCAAAAACAACTTGTGCCGAAAGAAGCATTAAGAAAAGGAAAAATCGTGTCATAACTTTTAGAAGATGTAATAATTAAGGTGCTTACACGAAATGAAAACTAACATAAATGCCTCTCGACATTCAGCGGCAACCTAAAATTTCGATACAAAATTAATATTATATTTTGATAAAACAAAATGTAAAACGTTGAATATCAGCACTTTACATTTTAAATTTAACATTTTGTATTTTGCGGTTTTTTAATTTGAGATGACCCTTTTATACAGCTCTTTCCCTTCTTCATCGTAAAAAAATACTTGCAAAACGCCCGAAGTACTCAACTCAATTTTTCCAAAACCCTTCACATCATCATTGTACCAATTCACCATTTTATCTCGATTATCCACTTTCCGCGTTTCACCACCATTACCACAAACGATTTGAGTCATGTTGTTTTTGATGATTATTTGTTGATCGTGGTCGTGTCCTGAAATCCAAGTAATCTGTTTATATGAAGCGATATGTTTCTCAAATTTTTTGACCATTCGTTTGTAAGAAGGTTGAGGTGACATCCCTCTCGCAGCCCGATACAATCCTGCTACACCGAAAACAGCGAAAGGCGTATAGTTGATTAAAAACCGAAGAGGTTGCATTTTTGTCGAGTTCGCCCCTGTAAAATATAAGGGATGATGCGAAACGATGGCTATTTTCTGCCCTTTCCCCTCCGCTTCTTTCAAATAAGCGTCTAATTTTTCAAAAAATAATGCTTCCGTTTTGCGATTTGAATTGTCTATGAGTTTAACCCGATGAAACAATTGATGATGTACCCACCAATCCGTATCTATAATCAACAACGTGATGCCATCCAACTCAATTTTCTCAGGACCGGGCAGACCTGCATATTGAAAATAATGAGCTTGCTCAGCAGAATATTGCTTCAACGAATCGCGCATATATTGATTAACCAAGTTGCTTTCCCTTTCTACATATTCCAAACCATGCGTTTTACCCATTTGCCAATCGTGATTGCCAGGAATCATATATGCTTGACCGCGATGATTTTTAAGAAGATTTAATTGAATTTTCATCTTCAAAACATCTTCTTCATGGTGTTTATCACCTACTGGTCGAATGCCTTTTGGATAGACATTATCACCTAAATACAGCACGCAACTCGGCGTATCAGCACTAATAACTTGCCCAAAGCGAGCATAATTCTTAGAAATAATGGCTTTTTTACCAGTATCACCTATCAAATACAGGCGAGTACGCGTAGTGTCTTTCGATTGACTCATCAAACCATTTGAGCAAAGAAAAATGGTTGAGAATATTAAAATAGGCAATCTTAATTTGATGGAAAAGATCATGAGTAAAATTTTAGTTACTGGTAAATTCAGAGAAGTCATTTAATCAGGGATAAACCCATTGATAACGATTTGAGACAATTAAATTTTGTTGTGGTAAAAAGAACCAATGATTAATCAATACTCTTTCATTGGTGCTTTCATTAAACCAAACCTTAAATATTTGTTAAATATAAAAGGTAGAACGTTCAAGATTTGTCAATATAAAACAAAAATATTACATTTAAATGGTAAATCATTCATAATTTAATCATCTTTAAAAAACCTATTGACATGATGACACGAACTACCTTTAAATGCCTCTGCTTTATGGCAGTCTTTTCTTTATTAAGCTGTCAAAAAGAAGCCACTCAGAATCCTAAAAATGCTGTGGCAATAATCTTTAATTATTTTAATTTGGAAGGCTCGAACAAAAGCAACGGGTCAATTATTTTTAATTGTAATAAAATATTTGGTGAACAAGCGAAAGCGGTTTTTCAAATATCGAGTGTATTAACAGATAAAGAAGGGAATTTGATTAAACAAGGTGACTTAAAAATTAATGATGTAGTGGTAAAGCCGACATATCAAGGCATTATTTCTACAGATATTAAATTGAATGACCAAATAGGCGGCTTATTTGGTAAAAATTTGACTGTTCAAGCATTTAGAGATAGTTCGAGTATCAACACCAACAATAGCGAACGCTTATTGAATAGCACTTTTAGGCTGCCTTCTGAAATTGTCATACTCTCTCCAAGTACTTCAAGGACGATTGAAACGATTAGCCAAACAGAAACCATCGAGTGGATTCCTGATGTCAACAATACTAAAAAGATACTGATAGTTGTTGAATTTGACCCCACCAGAAGCGATAACAGTAGCTTTAAATTCAATTTACCAAAGGCACATTATGTAGAGGTATCAGACAATGGGTCGCATCAATTAACCCCCAATGAATTTAAAGGTATTCCCAATGGTTCATCCATTTCCATATATGTTGCGCGTGGCAATAATAGCATCACAACAAGCACTTCTGGCAATGAACAATATCGGGTTTGGGGCTATTCGATGGCGCGGCATCAATTTAGGGCTGAATAAGTTTAATCAGTGTCATCTGCATTCCTTATTAGCCCAAATAGGTCTTCTATACTGAGGGGTATTTTATTCACTTCAATAAAACGAAATCACCCTGTCAGAAATGCCTAACATACTCGTCGTCTGCGGACGCAATAAAAAAGGCATTTTAACATAAAAAAATGGTCGTTTCCCATTGAAAACGACCATTTTTAATATCGAAAAGGTTAATAATTTAGAAATTATAAGTAAAGCCAAAGCGAATATCAATAGGTAAATTCAATGAATTTTGAGGTTGAGGGGATAAATTATATAATAAAAGAATTTCGTAACTTATCAAACCACCTGCATTATAACCCGCACCGATGTACGTGTTTTGTTGTCCTTGTCTCGATTTGAGGGCTTTGCCATTTGCATCCGTTTGAAGCCTCTCATAAGGGTCGCTCGGATTGATGAAATAACCTGCTGTGTTAGCGTATTCATGTTCGGCGTGCAAGAAAAAGGTTTTTAAGAATTTAAAACGGCTAAATGCACCCACTGAATAGTTGGTAAGACCCAACGAACTGATAGTCCCTCTATCGTTATAGGCTTTCAAAATTGTGTGAATTACCCCGAATTTAGGTCCGGCTGATAAGCCTCCAACAATTTTATAGCCTATCATAGGTGTTACCCCAAAAGTGAAAGAACTTTCGCCATTTGAGCCGCCAAAATTTAAGATAACATTGCCGCCATACCATAGACGGTGTTTAAAGCCACCCGACTCATCGAAATAATCGTCTGCTTTTTTAGATTTTTTATTCGGATTAGTAGTAGCCGGCGTTGGCGTTTGAGAATCCTCTTTTTGCTCTGTTGCTGGAGGATTATCAGTATTTTTATCTTTCCGCCGTTGAGCAGAAGCGTCAGAATAACTTAATAACAGTAAAAATGTTGCCATAAAACCAATGTTCAATATCTTTTTCATTGTCGTATTATTTTACGAATTTTAGTTAATAAAGTGAATTTATTGTACTGTAATAATTGTTTTAACCGAATGTTCAAACAAAATTAACCTTTTATACATAAACGCTCTCTATCCTTAATTGGATTCTTAAAAAATAATTAAAATGTATTAAATAAAGGTTAAAATCGGTTTGTAATTGAAAGGTTAAACAGGTTGGGTTTAGTAAACGGTCTTTTGTTTTTT
>JAYTUY010000195.1:0-17341 GCA_043744275.1 Saprospiraceae bacterium | reverse complement strand
TAGCCACGATATATTCATCATTAAATATATCGTCCCTCTGGGACTTACAACAGATTTTCAGCCACTTTCTACCGATATTATATGCCTAACGGCATTCTCAACCCATTATTCGCATGAATAAGTTTAGGTAACTGGAAAAATTTTAAAAAAAAATTTTCAGTTTACCTATTCAAACCTATTTACGAAAGGAATCACGAAATTTGAACCTATATAAATTTAAGATGATGAAAAATTTTATCAGTTGTGATTGGGGCACTACCGCTTTTAGATTGCGTTTAATTGATTCGATAGACTATAATGTGATCAGCGAATGTGTTTCTCTTGAAGGCGTTGCGCGGACGTATGAGGCATGGAAAGCAACAGGCACGCCCGCACAAGAGAAGCAAGATTTTTTTATTGATAAATTAAAACAACAAATAGCAGTTTTAAAAAGCCAGTCAAATATGCCTTTAGAAGGTTTGGACATCCTTATTTCAGGCATGGCTTCTTCTTCAATGGGTGTAGTCGAATTGCCTTACGCGACTTTACCCTTTAATTTGGATGGCAGCCAAGCGAATATACAATTAATAGATGCCGATGCGTCTTTTCCTCATAAAATAATCCTCATTTCAGGTGTGCGAAGTGAAGATGATGTGATGCGAGGAGAAGAAACTCAATTAATTGGATTGATTGATTTATTGAATTTATCCTCAAATCAGCCTTATATTTTCATTTTGCCAGGCACTCATTCAAAACATCTTTATATTGAAAACGACCGTTTAGTGAATTTTCACACTTATATGACGGGTGAAATATTCAATATTCTTTCAAATCATAGTATTTTAAAAGGTTCAATCGACATAACTTCATTGCTTGATTTTTCTAATCTCGAATTGGCAGCTTTCAAAAAAGGAGTCCTTGAAACCAATTCATCAGGCATTTTGAATAGCCTTTTTAAAGTCAGAACCAATCTACTTTTTCAAAAATTAAACAAAAAGGAAAACGGTTTTTATTTAAGTGGACTTTTAATCGGTTCAGAATTAAAACAACTTTTAACTGAACCTCATTGCCAATTGGTTTTATGCAGTGGCAATAATTTATTTGAATTTTATAAAACGGCTATAGAAGTATTAAATTTATTAGAGCGCACTATTATCGTTCCTTCTGAAATGATTGATAAAGCTGTTGTAATTGGGCAAATGACAATTTTTAGAAATCAAGATTAGGTAGAACATATTTAAACGACACATTTTTTAAAAACACATAGGCACATAGAACACATAGAACATATTGAGTTAAATGAAAAAAACTATGTGTCCTATGTGCCTATGTGTTTTGAAAAAATGATGGTTATTTGTGTTGAACTCCTTAGTTCAGATTTAGGAAATTTTTATAATTTCCTAAATCTATACCCCCCCTCAGTATTTTTAACATTTTTAATCTAATTTGTATGAATTCAACACCATTTTCATGGGCATTATTTGAAAAAGCACCCATCGTCGGCATCATCAGAAACGTCTCTTTTGAAGACGTGATTCAGATACTCCCAATCTATCGAGAAGCAGGATTGACCACTATTGAAATCACCATGAATACGCCCGATGCTGAAAAAATCATCAAATATGCTATTGAAAATGAGCAATCAGGTTTAAATATAGGCGCAGGTACAGTGTGTGATAAAGAAGATTTAAAACGCGCCTTGCAAGCGGGTGCTCAATTTATCGTCACGCCTATCACCAATAAAAAAGTCATTAAAGCATGTGTCAAAATAGGCATTCCCATTTTTTCAGGTGCTTTTACACCCACAGAAATTTACACGGCGTCGGCTCTTGGTGCTGATATGGTCAAAATATTTCCTGCCACTCAACTCGGTGCTGACTATATCAAAGAACTGAAAGCGCCCATGAATCATTTGAAATTGCTCCCCACAGGCGGTGTTGGCTTAGACAATATGCTGGATTTTTTCAAAGCAGGAGCAACCGGCTTCGGCATCGGCAGTCAACTTTTTGATAAAAACCTGATTCAAACTCACAATTGGCAAGATTTGAAAAAGCATTTTTTGAAATTCACTAATGAGTTATGAGATATGAGATATGAGATATGAGTGATGAGATATAACTACTTGATAATCAATAACTTATCACTCATATCTCATATCTCATCTCTCATAACTTCTAACTCATTAAAAACAACATTGCGCCACTCATGGCTATCATTAAGGCATCTTCAATAATTGTCACGGTACTCATTGGGAGATTAAAAACGGCTCCGAGACAAGCACATTGTATGGTCTTTTTATTCAAAACACTTTGCAAAACGCCAATAATGCTGACTGACATGATGATTAATGTAGCAATATTGGTCAAATAGGGTTGAAAATTAATACAAAATGCTAAACCCAAAGCCAATTCAACAAATGGATAAATATATCCCCATGCAGGAATCGGCTTCGCCACCACATCATACATGGCGTAACTTTCTGCAAAACCTTTCAAATCCAAAAATTTGAAAAAAGAAAAAACCAGAAAGAAACCTGCCATGAAATGCCGCATCCACTCCATAAAATCGACTTGGCTTTTACCTAATTGAATCAATATTGTAATCAAAGTAATGTAACCAAAAATTAATAAAATTGGTTTGTAAGTATCAAACCAGCTTTTGGCTTGTTCAATTGATTCGCTGTGATGAGCAGCTGTAATTTGATATTTGCTCCCAGTGCCGCCAATCGCATTTTGTAAATCAGCTATGCCAATATGTTTTTCCATTGAAATAGTAGCCGATTGTGTATCTTTTGAAACTTCAACGGAAGTTACTTCAGGCAGCTTCAACAAGTTATTTTTCACTGATGCTTCGCAGCCGCCACAGGTCATGCCTGTGAGCTGATATGTATGAGTCATTTTTGATTTTTTTTAAACATAACTGTAATTCATATTAGGCTTACAGATTTTAATTTTTAATAAATTTTTCTGGATTCATTTTGAATGCCGCTTTGCAATCTTTTGTATCGAAAAAATACTCAACGTCTTTATATTTATAGGTATAAGCCTCTGATTTGTTCACTTTCATACCACATACGAGGTCAATACTGTTTTCAACCGATGACATATTTTTGCTACCTTTTCTATTTTTTCGATGCGTTTTTGAATCCATATTATTCGAATAACAATGCAAAGTACAAGCCATTGCCTTGTAATTATTATGGACATTGCCAATCACATTCCCATTGGCATCTAATACATCACAGGTTTCAGAGTCTGTATTTTCCTTCAATTTATAAACCACAGCACCATCGGCATTATAATAAGTCAGCCCATCTTTCCCCACTCTACCAAGCGTTTTTCCTTTAGCATTCACCAAAACTCCGCCCGGTTTGAGAAAAGCCATTGGCTTTCCATTTGCATTTTTTACGACGCTATCCATTGTAACAGTGCCTAATTGAGTGCCGTCAATATAAACATTGCCTTTGGCATCAATGACCCGACCTTTTGAATCTACAACTTGTGCAAAAAGGCTTTGGCCAACCAAGCCAATAATCAAAAAGATAATAACAGTTACTTTTTTCATTGTTTTAAATTTTAAAATTGTGGATGAATTTCCACTATGCAAGGTTGTGCATTTTTAAAAAATAATTAATGACTAAAATCACTCATTCCCATGATTAATAATTCATAGATTACACCTACCAGAGTTTATAGACCCCTCAGTAGGAGCCTATAAACTGTTGGCTATGACCTTATTTCAAAGTCTCCTTCACACTCCCACAAGTGAGCATTGACTTACCATAATATGGGTTTTTAACTTTATTTTCCTTACTCAACCAATATGCTCCTTTGTTATTATTTGCCATAGGGCAAAATTGCAAATAAGCAGTTTCATCATTGATTTTCAATGTTTTAGCAATTGTTGAAATATTGCTTGAGAGGCTAATGAAATGCTCACGCTGATGATCAATTTTTGAAGCATTGTCGCGAATATGGTCAGCATCTGTTTCTAATTTTTTAGACAATGGCTCATACATATTTCGGTCTTTTGCTGTCCAACTTTTTGTATCAATTTTAACTAAAGCTGCTTTCATTGCCTTTGCATTTGTAGCGGCTAATTGAGCATTATCAGCTACTAAAGCATCTTTTAACCCATAATAGGCAGATAAAACAGGTGCAAATTGCGCTTTCAAATCAGTTGCAATAGCCCCCTCAGTATTTTTCATTTTTGACATATCATGTCCTGCATGACTGTCTGCTTTAGGCATTTCAGTCTTTGCGGGAGGAGTTTGAAGGACAACAGGTGCAGCTTTTTCAGCGGCTACTTCAAAGCCTGGTTTTAAAGGCACTTTCACCATTGTATTTTCCCAAATCAAATTCAATGACGCTTCGCCTTTAGTATTAATATCATTGATTTCAATGGTGAAATTTTCATAAAAACGGTCGGTCTTCTCTGATTTCACCTTGAAACGGTGGACATCTTTTTGAGCATCGTAGCCACTCGTGCCGTGCATAGTTGTTTCAGAATTGAGAATAATTGTCCATTCATTGGCACTCGGAATGGTGAAAAGGGAGTATTTACCTGCCCCAATTTTTTTATCACCGACGATTACTTCCTCCTTAAATTTAATGGTGGTACAATCGCCTGCACCAGTCCGCCAAAGCGAATCAAACGGTATTAATCCGCCAAATATCTTGCGCCCACGAGCCAACGGACGAGCATAAGCCACCTGGATTTCACTGTCGCCAAACTGCTGCGTGAAAGCCGCTTCATAGCTTTTAGGTAAGCTTTTTTTAGCAGACTCTTGAGCCAATATTGCGGTCGCTAAAAGGCATAACATGTTGATTATCAATAACTTTTTCATTTTTTTAATTTAATTTTAAGTTTAAAAAATTTAATTTTTATGCACGAGTGCCATGCCACATTTAGGGCACTTTTCACTTTCTTTAGTACTCGTCACTTCAGCGTGCATCGGGCATACATACGTGTGTATGTGCTGCATCGTATCCGTTTTCACGGCTGTCTTATCAGGCACTATAGGCGTGGCAACTTTTGTTTCTTCTTTCTGATTTTGTTTAGAAGCATCTGCATTACAAGCTAAAAAGCTTGTCAATGCTAAAGCCATAAAAAAGCTGTTTTTCATTATTTCTTGATTTATGATTTTAAAAAAATTTGAATTCAATATTTTTAATTGATACCACAAAGTTAACTCCTCAGTATATTTAATCCGTTATAGTATTTTTGAAATGATTTATAAAATTTACACTTTTTCAAGAGGTTGCCGCTTATTGTCCTTGATGGCTTTAAAATAAGTGGGTGTTAAGCCAGTTATTTTCTTAAATTGATTGGATAAATACGCCACATTGCTGTAGCCCAATTGAAAAGCGATTTCTGAAAGCGTCAATTCATCATAGACGAGAAGCTCTTTCACACGCTCAATTTTAAGATTGATTAAATACTTTTCAATCGTAGAACCCACCATTTCAGTGAATAAATTGCTCAAATAAGTGTAATCTTTCAGCAGTTTTTTTTCTAAATAATCTGAAAAATTGAGCCGTTGTTCAGCAGCAGCATTCTGATAAATATACTCAATGGCTGTCGTTTTTATTTGCTCAATTATCTGACTTCTTTTATCAGTAATGACTTCAAAACCGTATTTATTCAAAGCATTTTCTATTTTTTCTACCTGCTCGGACGATAGGTTTTGCTTGAAAACGACCTCACCCAGTTCAATACTGAGGGGGTCGAATCCAAGTCTGTTCAGCTCAGATTCGACCGTCATTTTGCAGCGCAAACAGACCATGTTTTTAATGCGGAGTGTCAATTTTCAACTATTTTAATTTGAAAAATTACTTGATTTCAAAGTTCATCATCATGCCGTCGTCCTCATGTTCAAGGTTGTGGCAGTGCATTAAAAATACACCTTTTTCATTAGGAAAACGCATGATTATCTTAACTTTTTCTCCTTTTTTAAGCAAAACAGTATCTTTCCAACCTTTTTCATAAGCTTGAATATTGCCGCCTGTTTTCTCTAAAACTTGAAATTGTACGCCATGAAGGTGCATCGGATGCGGCTCATCACCCTGCGAATTATCAACTTCCCATACTTCCGTTTCGCCTGCCACAACAGTTTCGTCAATGCGGTTCATATCATACGATTTGCCATTGATGGTGTGCATACCTGAATGCATTCCGCCGCCCATATGACCGTTGGGCAAAACAAAGGTACGTGTCCGTTTTGAATCGCTGATACTGAGGTGGGTGATTGTGGACAAATTTTGAGGCATTATAAACTTTTCAACCTCTTGCGTTGCCACCTTAAATTTCAACATCTTGAAAGTAGAGGCATCATGATTGGCAATATTATTAGCCATACTTTGAAGAAAAACTTCCGTCCCGATGCTCATTTTTCCAAAATCTATTAAAATATCCAAGCGTTCGCCAGGCGAAATGAGCGCGTGGGAGAGCGAAACCGGTTTTTCCAATAAACCACCATCATTGCCAATAACTGTAAAATTATCGCCATTTGACAATGCCAAATCATAAATCCGAGCGTTCGACCCATTGACGATTCGGAAGCGATAAAAACATGTTTTGACATTCAAAAAAGGCGATTGGCTATTATTGACTAAAACTTTATCACCGAAATAACCCGTCATAACATCCATCATTGTCGGATTATAGTTCAGCGAAGCATCTGAATTGAACCGTTTATCGCTCAAAACCAAAGGGATTTCGAGGTCGTTTGAAGGTAAATTCAAGGCTTCCTCTTGTGGGTCATTGACGATAAACATGCCAGCCAAACCCATGTAGGCTTGTCTCGCTGTTTTCATATGTGGATGCGGGTGAAACCAAGTTGTCGCGGCTCGTTGACCAATAGTGAATGAATAATTGCGGCTCAAACCAGAGGCAGCAACATCTTTTGGATGCCCGTCCATATTGGCAGGTGTGAGCATTCCATGCCAGTGAATATTGCTTTCTTCCGCAAGGCTATTTTTCAAATTGACATTTACAACGTCACCTTTATTGGCTTTAATAACGGGCAGCAAACCATTATAAAGCAAGGCATTATTGGTCGTTTTGCCTTTTAACATTGTTGTCGAAGTGGTTTTAGCTTCTAAAGTCAGATTTTTAGAGCTTAAATATGTCGGAATACTGAGGGGGGTATCGAACCCACTTTCTGTAACGGTTGTATTGGTGGTGTTGTCCATTTTCATACAACCCATTAAGCCTCCTGCGAGTGTTGCCAATGTCGCAAACGACAGCACACCCCATGTTTTTCTCTTGATAAACATTTGATTATGAATTTATTATACAATTAAAAAAAAAGAAATTTAACCGTTTCAACGACATCGAAACGACTTGACAGACAACTGGCTATCAAACAGAAAGGAGAGTTATTGGCGGCTGCCAAATGTCTTGGATGGTAGATTTAGAATTAATTTCTCTGTATAAAAACACCGTTTTCGATATAAAAACAGGTTTTTTATGAAAATTGTCAATAGAAATTTGTTTAGGCAAATCTGCAATTACAATTGTCCAAGTTGAACAACTGCAATCTCCACCACAACATTTTTTTTTCTTATTTTTTGAATCACCACAAGATTTTTTACAGCACTCTTTTTGGCAATTAGAAGATTTTTTGGTATGATGATTTTGCGCTACTTTTTTATGACTATTTTTCCCACACGCCCATGAAGGAGTAGTTGTTACAATGGTAAAAACCAATAGCAACACAACATTAAGCGATATTGAAATAGCATACTTCATAAGGTTATAACATTAAAATTTTGATTTGGTTGTCATTATTTAAGGTTTCGTATAAACCAATTTCAAAGGCTTAAAACCGCCAGTAGTGAATTTTTTACTGAGGGGGTCGGTCTGCAACAACTCTAATATTTTTTTCTCAACATTTTTATTGGCTACAGAAAGGCTATGCCATTGTTTTTTGATACAACTCGTGCAGGATTCATCTAAACCGCCCCTTTGGCTTTTCATCGACACAACGCCATCATGTGCATCCACTAAATGGCTGCTTTCATCCGTAAAAATAGTGAAAAATGTCTTGATAAAACGGCTTTTAAAGGCTAATGCAGGTAAAACCCTCTCAGTACAAATGGCATGGCACGGCACTTTATTGAAAGCCATACGTTCGCCATTCAACAATTTTTCAATGGCATCGCTCCCCACTTGCAAATCAATAACAGCTTGAGAATTGGGGTCAGGAATAAGCGATTTTAAGTTAAATCTTTTATTCCCAATATGTCGAATCCTATTAATTAAGACTTTATTGCTCGAATCAAGGACAAAATTGGCTACTGGCGAGCCTGAATGCGGCGTATTGCAAGTAATCAAGCGATTCACATCTTTCCTATCGCTCCCCACCCCTTGCACATATAGGCGCGACATAATGCCGCCCATGCTGTGCCCAACCAAATCCACTTTACTCGCTGAAACATGATTGTCTTCCATCACTTGGAGCAATGAATCAATGGCTTTCGGAATCACTTGCATGTTTTTAGCAAAACCCAAACTATCGGGGTAATTGAAAGCATTTAATTGAAATGGTTTGTAAGTTTTCTTACTTAAAAATGAAGAAAGGGCTTTAAATTCTTTGTTGCTGCTATTCAATCCATGCACCATCACAATGCCTGCATACAAAATGGGCATAGAAAAATGCATCAAAATTCGAGCAGAATCGACCCCCTCAGTATAGACAACGAAATGAACAGCTGAAGGTGAAAGTGAATCTTTAAAAGTAGGATGATTGTAATAAAATGCCCTGCCTTTTGCATTGAATGAATCCAATTCAAGGCTGCCAATGCGTTCTTTTGAAAATTGAAAAGTCTGTTGAAGTGAAATTCTGATTTTTAAATTGGATAAATCTATTGGATTCAATGAAGCCGTATCTTCTAATTGAATGACGGTCAATTTTTCTGAACCATCAGCCGTCACCATAGATTTTAAAACAGTTGGGTCAACGGTTTTCTTTTTGGATTTAAACAAACCTTTTTTAGTTTTCGCTACAAGACTGTCCTCACTGTTGGCAGTGAGAACAGTTTGATAGAGCAATCTATCTTTTTTAAAAACTGATAATTTTAAGGCAGTTGGAAAGCTTTGCAACGACGTAGTCTGAGCGAATAACGGCTGATAAAATGTAAGAATAAATAAGGCAAATAAAATGGAATAGGCTTTAAAAACAACTATTTTCATGTACTTTCTCTATGAATTTGACTAAAACAGAAGCATAAACTGCCTACTGATAGATTGGTTAAATTAGACGCTACGCAACAAGTAACGACTGCCCCTAAACAAATTCAAGGTAGAAAAAGTTCGCAAAAAACATTGAAGCGAAAGCAACAACGACATTTCTAAATATGTATAAAACTACATAATTTTTATTAATTTTTATGCACTAAAGGAATAGGATAGGCTATCCGATTGCTTGAATGAAAGCAATAAACGCCTAATTTTGGAATAAATTCATACCGTTCCCACGCCCCGTCCGAATATTCAGCTAAGATACCGCCTTCTACTCGATAGACCTCTTTAAAGCCTTCGGAGGGTACGCTCATAATGCCGCCTGTCAATTTGGTTTTATCCATATGATATTCATCTAAAAAAAACATAGGCGTTTCGTTTTCATCTACAATCAGAAAATCATCTTCGCGCAATTCATCTACACCACTAAATTTTCTAAAACGAATACAAATTGGATCTTTGCAGGTCTCGATTGTTGAACCCAAAGATTCAGCCAAAGCATGGGCTAAATCTGAAAGGTTATTATAAATTTCCATGGCTTGATTTCTATTTATTGTCTTCATGATGTGTCAAGTTTTATATGTTAAATAAATTAAAATAACAGCTTTTATATAATCCGTTATTTCAATATACGAAGGCATTGAAATTTTGTTCTAAAACAAAAGCACCCCTCAGTAATGATGATACTGAGGGGTGCGATTGTTTTAAAAGGGCTAACAAATCGATTAAAATTTTATTTCAAAACGAGCTAACAACAAGGTGTTTAGTTGTTTTGTGTTATTTTAAATTTGAGTAACAAGCCCATGTGATTGTAGTTTGTATTTTATGATATGATCAACTGTCTGTTTTCAAATGTTGTTGTCTTATTAAATTTTACAATGCAAATATCAATCGTTTTTTTTAAATTAAAATAGGCACTGTATGAATGGTATGAAGCGTCTTATAAAGTGTTGAAATGAATGTATGAGATTTATATTTTAAAATTTTATAAAATAATAAAAAGCGTAAATGGCTGGTAATCAGCTATTTACGCTTTTTTTTGTCATTCAGGAGGAATCTCTTTTATGTTGATTTTTTTGCCATGTTGTGAATAAATACATCCAAAAATGTTCAATAGAGATTCCTTCTGAATGACAAAAAAGTCAAATCGGAAATTATAGTCCTATCTCAAAATCGTCATATCCCCCCTCAGTATTTTACCATTATTGATGTCCAATCTCAATAAATAGTAATAAGTGCCTTCGGGCAAGGGTTGCCCTTGTTGATTTGTACCGTTCCAATCGTTGGCGTAGGGCTTGGCTTTGTATAAAATATCGCCCCATCGATTGAAAATAATCAATTCATTTTTAGGATATTTTTCAATATTATTAATCACCAACGCATCATTTTTACCGTCTTCATTCGGCGTGATGGCGTTAGGCACTTCTATTGTAATGTCTTGAGGCTTGACAACTTTAGGTCTTATCAAAATACGCACCTCTCCTGTATCACATAAGCGCGTACATGCTTCGCTGCATATCATGACGCGGAAACGCACGACGCCTGCAAAATTAGGATTTGAAATATAATTAAATTTTCCGTTACTGAATAAATCAAAACGCCCTTCCGCTGGATTGTCTATACGAGTGACGGAATATGTACCTGCGGGAGCTTCCTCTACAACCTTCGCTGAAATGGTATCTCCAGCCGTCATTTCTAAGGCTAAATTGACTGCTTTTGGCAATATCGGAAGAAAAATAGAGATGCTATCCACCGCTTGAAAGGCAGGACAAACGTTGTCTTTAACTGTCAAAACAAATACGTTTTTACCATTCACTAAATTACTCACTTCCGATTTCGGATTAGTCAATTGTGCAATTTGAGCACCTGAAAGGCTTTTCCATGTGCCTGAAAAAGGTGACGAAATGGTCGCATCTAAACTTGAATTAAAAACGCAAACAGTTTTATCAATGCCCGCATTAGCCGTCGGTTTTGCTCTAAGATTAACCTGTACTGAATCTATAATTTCAGCTTTGCAACCAGTGGCATCAGTCGCTTCTGTTATTTTATAAGTGCTTGATACTGAGGGGGTTACGTTGATTAAACTGTTATTTTTAATATTATTTGTAGTGAAAATTTGATTCTGATTTTGATTTTTATAGGCAATATTAAACACACCGTTATCAGTTGTTTTAAAAACTAAAGTAGCGGTCGCATTGCTACAAATTGTGGTGTCACCTTTCAGATTAACGACTATTTTATCTTTAAAAATAATAGACGTACCATTTGAAACCACATAGCAACGGTCGGTCGGATTGACAGAACCATTCGACAAATTGCCTGCTATTTGATGGATGAAATACATTTTGCCATATTGCATTTTTGAAGCATCGAATGCAAATTCGCCTGTATTATTTCTGAGCAAAATATTGCCTACTCCATTGATAGAACCCTCGTGTAGAACAAATTCAAAACCATCGTCGCTATCCAAAACAGAGGCTTTCACGACTTCGGTTTTGCCCGTCAAACCATAACAAAGTTTCAAAGCATTGTCTTTCAAAACAGCCGCTTGAGTAAAACAAGGGCACGTTTTTTTACCTCTCAAAGTATCTGCCAAGCAGCCGAAGGCATCTTTCGCTGTAAATATATAGGACGCACCATTAGCAATTGGAGCAGATGTAAAATTATTGCCCTGCATAGTGCCTACCAAACCGCCTGAAAAAGTGAATGGTGCAGTGCCATTATTGATATTCACTTTCAAGACATATTGAGTGCCTTCCAAATTGCAATCGTCATTAATTAAAGTGAGCTGAGGGTTTTCTTTAAAAATAATGACAACACTATCAGCACCATTGCAAGTGTTATTTATCTCTTCAAATCTTAATACATATTTCCCTGATTTTGAAACAGTTATAGAAGTTTTAGGATTTTTAGCATCTGTAAAAGTTAAAGTTGAAGTGGCTGGTTTTTCAACAATTGTCCAAGTACCAGTGCCTACTGACGACACCCCCCTCAGTATATATTGCTTTCCGCAAATAGAATCGTCTTTTCCTGCATTGGGCTGAGGCACATTTGAAACAGCCACTGAAACACTTTTTTCAGCACTTTCCGCACACTCATTTTGCGTTTTTACGCGCACCAAACCGCCCGTACCTGAGAACCATCTGACGGTTATCTCATTTGTCGAATCATTGCCAATAATAGATGCTCCTACTGGAACACTCCAATTATAGCGTCTAATGCCCAAAACCGTCGCCGCAGTATATTTTTCAATATCGCCTTGACAAACCGCTGATTTGCCTGTAACGCTCGCAGGAGAATTGGGTGCTTGCTTGATAGTGACATTTAATTGGCTGCTGTTAGTTGCACAACCGCCAATGGGCAAAACAAGGATTCGACCACCCGTTGTACCAAATTGCACGCTGATAGAATTTGTTCCACGACCTGTTAAAATAGTCGCTCCTGCTGGAACTGACCAAACGTAAGACACCGCATCGGGGTCTCTTTGAGCCGTATAAACCGCCGTTCCACCGCTACAAACCTCATTTGGGCCTGTTATTTGAAGGGAATCAATGCCCGCTTTGACTGTAATAGGTAAGCAATCGGTTGTTTTTGTACGGCATTCATTTTCAACTTCAATACAGAGGTTGCTGTTGCCTATATTATTATCCCATTGCACTTGAATGGCGTTAGTGCCTTGACCACCCAGTAAAGTACCGTTTGAAGGCACTATCCAAGTATAGCGCGTATATTTAGGATTTGCAGTGACAGCGTAATTAGATTTTGAATTAGGGCAATTATCACTGCTGCCGACAATCATCGGTTTGTCAATAGTCGAATTTTTTAAGACAATATTATCAGATAAAACTTGTCTTTTCAATTGACAGGCGTTGGTCAATTCAACACCAATTTTACCGCCTGTTGCAGTTCCCCAAGCCACTTGAATGGTCATCGTGCCTTGTCCATTGATGATTGTCGCGCCTGCTGGCACTGACCATAAATAAGAAGTGATAGTCGAATTACCACTCACGCCGAAAGAAGATGTATCATTTGAACAAGCAGTCAAATTGCCAAGTATGGGCAAACTATCAGGCAAAACAGACTTTATTTTGACCAAACGGCTCATTTGCTTAGTCAAATTGCAGGTATTTTTTATTTGCAATGAAAAAAGTGCTTCGCTTCCTGAATTAAAACGCACGATTACTGAGGGGGTACCTTGCCCACTCACAATCGTCGCATTGGAAGGCGCAGTCCATACATATGCAATAATGCCTGCATCAGGCGCGACGCTGAGCGTATCTACCGCATTCGGGCAGACTGTGGCTGGAGATTTAATAGCCGTAGAATCAGGTGGCGCATTTTTAACGGTGACAGTGAAGCAACTTTGAGCAGCCAAACCACAATAATTAGAAGGTGTAACGCAAACTTGCCCACCTAAAGAATTGCCCCAATCCACATCAATTGAGGGCGTATTTTGACCTTTTTTAATCGTCGCACCCGATGGCACTGTCCATTGATAATTGACATTTCCTATCGTGGGCGTAATATTATAGGTAGCAATTGCCGCAGGGCAAACCGTCGCGTTGCCGCTGATGGTGACAGTATTGGGTATCTTTCCAATTTCAATAGTCAAGCAAGTGGTATCGCTGACGCTGCAACCATTTTCAGCATTGACGCATACTTTAGCCGTAGAAGATTGCCCCCATGCCACTGATACTGAGGGGGTGCCTACGCCCGAAGTGATTGTCCCGTTGGTGATGAACCAATTGTATTTTGAAACGCCTGGCGCAATATTGACGATATTATAATTGACTGTTTTGTTTTCACATGAAATCACATCGCCTTGCAATTCAGGTCTGCTGGGTCCATTGCCTGTTTTTGAAACAGTGACTTGGGATGACTTTTCACAAGTCGTACCACTTAATATAGCTTTTACCGTAAATGTATAAGTGCCTGATTGATTAACAATTAGAGATAATGCGTTGCCGATAACAGCGTTAGAAGCATTTTTCCATTCGTAAGTCACTGATGCATTATTCGGTGTAACAGTCGCCGAACCCGTGAGCGTGACAGACTGTGTTTCGCAAGATAAATCACCTGATTTAGAAGATGAAATTTGAATATCAATAACTTTCAAATTGACATTCACCACCGAATCGCAACCTAAATAATTGGCGTTCGCTAAAGTGACTTTATAATTGCCTGTTGTGTTGAAATTTTGACTGCCTAAAGTGTAGGTTGAGCCGCTACAAATAACAATATTGACACTGCCCTCAGTTTGAGGTGGTGCAGCAGAAACAGTGACTTGAGTCGTTTTTTGACAAGTCGTACCATTTAATATAGCTTTTACTGTAAATATATAAGTGCCTGATTGACTAACAGTTGCAGTCAAATTAGTGCTAATGACAGCGTTAGAAGCATTTTTCCATTCATAACTCACTGTTGCTGAATTGGGCGAAACAGTTGCCAAGCCATTCAAAGAAGCATTGGGTGTTTTACAAGAAATATCGTTTGATTTTGAAGCAGAAATCTGAATATCCAACACCTTTAAATTCAAATTGACAATTGAATCACAACCTTTATAAGAGGCATTCGGGAAAGTCACTCTATAAGTGCCTGCCGAGTTAAAAGTCTGGCTGCCCAAATTATAAGAAGAGCCGCTACAAATAGTGGCATCCAAATTACTTTCTACAGGCGGCGAAATAGCGACAGCTTTACATGCCCAATCACTTTCAAAACAATTGCCGACGATTTTGACGCAAATACTATCCGAAACGGCTCCCCAGTTGACAGATACTGAGGGGGTATTTTGCCCGCTTGAAATGACTCCACCGTTGGTCGTTTTCCACTCATAAGCAATGGCTTCTGTTGTATTTGAAACGGTGTAAGTGTTATTAGTAGCATTTTTACAAACAGAAGCAGCACCATTGATATTGGATGCCGTTACAATCGGCTTCCCACCGACTGAACCTGATTCTACAGAAATGGTATAATCACAAACATCGCCTTTTTGTCCATCCACCATAAAATAATAGCGATTGCCTGCCACTAATTCTTTTAAAGCGACAGTATCGCTCGACCCAGGAGGAATAGGTTGTGAAGAACGACAATATTTTGTTTTAAAAGTTTGACAATCGTTAGTTTCATAAACTCTAATTTGAATCCCCACACCATTCCCTGCATTACCACCATCACAATTACTGGCTTTCACTCTAAAAGTAATTTCATCAGTAGCTGCTTCAAATTGAATAAAATGATAATTTTCAATAGAACCACAAGGATTCGGCTGAGTAAAAATAGCATTATCGCGCGGTAAAGTATTGCAATACGGAAAATCCCCTGAACATAATAAAGGAGCAGTTGCGCAAGTCAAACCTGCTGGGCGTCCTGCACAATTGCCATTATTATTCACTTTGACAGAGCCTGAATGTGATTTGACAGCCACTGTCAAACCTAAGTCATTATAAGCAGATGTATTCGTCACGAAGATTGGAATTGGCAAACCGCTATAACTTTTGATTTTCAGATTAATCTTAAATAAAACGGTGCTATCCGCTAAAGATTGAGGAGAAGGAGGAATCCAAAAAAAGAGTAACTTACCCGATGGTGTAGATAAGGTATTGAAATTGGTATTGGAAATACTCGGCATTCCAAAATCGCTAACGCTTTGAAACTCCAAATAAGCCGCATTCCAATTAACATTGAAGTTCATTTGATCAATATTATTGAAATTTCCTACCTTAATAGATATAGAAACAACATCTCCAACATTACCAGTAGCGGATGAGAGATGTAAAAAAACGCTATCAATGAGATTAGCGTGGGTTGTTTTGGGAGGAACTATGTTCGAAGCATGGACGCTGAGGCAAAAGAAAAATAAAAAGCCACAAAGCCAAAAGTGTTGTTTTTTACGAATCATGGGATGGAAAGCTTGAAAATCGGAATGTTATTGGTTTAAAAACAAAAATAGAGGTTTTCAAGGTGAAAACAAATATTATCCTCGACTATGATGGTAAAATAGACCAATTAAGGTACAAAAATAGGCAGTTATTTTTAAATCAAAGAGAAAGCCCTTTGATTTAACTTTTAAAAAAAAAATTATTTTTTTTTCAACAAGTATTTTAAGGTTTCAAAATAATTTATACCTTTGCACCCGCAATGACAAAGGCATTGCCATATTGAAATACAAACGGAGGTGTGGTAGAGCGGTTGATTACAGCAGTCTTGAAAACTGCCGTACCTGAGAGGGTACCCGGGGTTCGAATCCCTGCGCCTCCGCTAAGTTTTAAACTGGAGATTGTAGCTCAGCCGGTTAGAGCGTCGGATTGTGATTCCGAAGGTCGTGGGTTCGAGACCCATCATTCTCCCCAAGAATAATAAAATTCTAAGCAGCCTAATTTATTGATTGTCAATAAGTTAGGCTGTTTTTTTTGATTAAAATTTAAAATACAATGAGTCAAGTTAAAAATGATTTTTTCGGATTGATTTATTGAACAAGTAGCGTTTTCTTTATTTGCAAAAGTAAAATTACAATCTTTTCAATCTTTTCAATTTATTTTGAAAATTGATGAAACATTTTAACCATTAATTGCATTTATATTTAGATATTTGTGAAAGACAAAATTAAAGCACGCCTGCATATGCAAGACATCATTAAAAAAGCGCATCTGATTATTTATCGTATTCGCCAACGCGGTTTGGAAGTTTTCCTCGTCAATCACGATATTGAAGGCGATGATTGGCATTTGCCGCAAGCTCCTATGCAGAAAATGCAGAAAAATGCTATCGAGTTAGACCCCGTCAGTAAAGATGGTGAGGAATTTCAGGCGTATGCTGTTGAAGGTGATTGGCATGACATTCCCTCTTTGAAGGGTTTGATTAAGCAGGACGTGAAATTTGTAGCGGATAAAGTTTTTGAAGAATTGGAAAAACATGGCACTTATTTCGCCGTGAAAGATGCTTTCAAAAAAGTCATGCCTCAGCAATATACTTTCCTAAGTGAACTCAAAGAAATTATTTCTGAAAAAAATTCAGTGAAAGACCTTTGAGAGTTAAGAGTTAAGAGTTAAGAGTTAAGAGTTAAGAGTTAAGAGTTAAGAGTTAAGAGTTAAGAGTTAAGAGTTAAGAGTTAAGAGTTAAG
>JAYTUY010000194.1:0-17409 GCA_043744275.1 Saprospiraceae bacterium | reverse complement strand
TCATGCGGTATCTCAAAAAGGTTTCATTTTGAAGGTCGTCATGATGCTCTTTGCTCATTTGGTAGATCAATTTATTAACTAGCAACTTGAATTAACTAACAAAAAAACAATACATTATGACTTTCAATAAACGTAAAAAAACGCAATCCGACAATGCTGGTTTCTTCCTTTTAATTGCTCTCTTCTTTTTATTTGTCAGTATTTATCAAAATGCAGAAGGTTATAAATCCATGACTGGTTATGGAACGGCTTTGGCTATTTCAATTGGAATGGGACTTTTAATGTTTTTATTAATCGTTGAAATGAGAAAAAAACGTATTTCAGGACAAAGTACAATTTGGCTTGTTGTCGGTTACTCATTTTTAGGAGCTATTTTTTTTGCAGGAAATTTTAACGCTTTGTATAGCAATTACAATAGAGGCGAACTTCTTAAAAAGGAATTAATAAAACATAAGGATGAATTAACTTCTATTACTACAAGTGCAATTAATGCCTTAAATGATGCTGATAAAGGTTCTACAAATCTTGAATCGAAAGTACAGCAATTAACACAACAATTAATTGCTCAAATTAGTACCCCAGCAGATCCAGGGCTTGGCACAAGAGCATTAGCAATAATCGTTAGCTTAGAGGGTCTATTAGACCAAAAATTAACTACTTTTTCAGGAACGCCAGCTGCAATAGCAAAAAGTTATGAAGATAACATTGCTAGCATCTTGAAAATAAAGCTTTCATCAAGTACAAAATCAAAAGCTGAAGATTTAATTCTGAAATTTCAAAAACAAAAAGATTCTATGGATATAGTAATTTTAAATGCTTTGAAACCTCAAAATATTTCACAAAAAGGGCAAGATGCAATATTTAGTACTATTGACATACATAATAATATAGGTGAGACTTCTAAAAGTTTTACAAAAAATAAATTCGAATTTGTAAGAGCTGAATTTGAAAACCAAGAATTAGGCAAAATTGACCATTCATTCAAATCAGCATTTAAAAGCGAAAATTTAGTTGCAGGTTTTTTCTGTGCTTTATTTGCATTTTTATTTGATTTTGGAGTACCTATTGTTTTGCACCTTTTCACAAAAGGGCAAAACAATATTGAAGAAGACCGAAACCCTGATGGTATAACAGTATTATAAATTTAATCACTCAATAGCATGGCAAAAAATAACCCTTTTGATACTACTAATCCGTTTGAAGAAAAGCATGATTCAATTGAAGAAAAAGATGCTTCAAATGTTAATTGGGAAACTGTAAATAGTAACCCGTTTGGAACTGAACCGATAGTAGAACGGAAAACTCTCAAAGGTCAGTATGAAAGACTAAAAGATAGAAATACAAATTTCATCTTCTTTTTTGGCAAACCAGCTTCTGGTAAGTCTCATGTAATGGCAAGTCTCATATATTACATGAAAACAAGTGAATACGGTGATTTAATTACATTAGAATCTAATACTCGAGAATCTCATTTACTTGTAGATGAAATGTTCAATGCGATACAAATGGGAACAACACTTAATGCTACACCTTCGCAGATAGGTGGACTAGAACCACCTACTGAAATTGATTTTGTTTTCCGTCCTAAAAATAGGAAACAGCCAGAGATGAGATTTACTTTTTTGGAAATGTCAGGTGAGAATCTTGAAGTTGTGCAAATTAAGAAAAATAAAGAACACACTGGTCAATTACCAGAAACAATTGATTTATTTTTGAGATGTCCAGATATAAAACTCTTCTTTTTCCTCTTAACAAGCCATGATGAAGCTTTCAACGATGCAAATTTATTAAATAGATTTTTGGATTATGCTATTAATAAAAATAATAATTTTGATAACGCTCGTTATTTACTTGCAATAACTAAATGGGATACATATAGAGGTAAGTATAGAAAAAGTGTTGAAGATTTTGCAAGTAATACGCTTCCACAAGTATATCAACGTTTGAGAAAGGATACTACAATTAATGCTGTCACAAATTATTCTTTAGGGATTTTTGAGAAAGATAAAACAGCAGATGGGTCTTCAATTGATGTTATGGTAAAAACTGATACTACAAAAGCAGAACTTGTTACAGAATGGCTTTATAAAGAAATTACTGGTAGTTCATTGGTTCAAGAACCTTCATTTTGGCAAAAAGCATTACAATCATTAGGAATTAATTTATGAAAATGTCAATTAATAACTCAACAATAGGATGGGGTATTATTGGTAGGTCGAGCGGCTTACAGACTAAAACTGCAGGATGTATAGCTGGTTTCGACATTAAAAACCTTGTTGATATTCATAATACTTACATCAATATTTACCCTAATACAGAATTATATTGTTTCTTCAGAGAAAATCGTAATAATTGTACTGTTAGTTATTATCTTAACTATAGACCAGCTAAAGAAATTAAATCAGATAGAAATGGATCATTTTACGGAAGTGTGCTTGTACTTGTCAACTCAAAAGTAGAACCATTAATAGCTTATTCAGTACTAAAAGAGCTTTCCGATTACTTACGAACATTTATTAATAGTGAGAATAAGTTTGTAAAAAACATTGATGACATTGAGGTAATTCATCCTAATTCATTGTCTAATATTTCAACTTCACTTTCTCCAATAAGTCCAAATATTATTATTGGTAATAACGAAGGATTTATGCTAATAGAGAACTTAGATAAAAATAATATTTGTAGTTTTTTTTCAATTGCAGAGGAGACTAATACTACTCATTATTTTTCAAAAGTATATGCCTCTTCAAGTAGAGAAATAGCTGAGTTTGTTAAATCAAGAAAAAAAATCATCGCATTTGAGCCAACAACATTAAGATTGCAGTATGAATTAGATAAAGTTAAATCTGAAAAGATAATTATAGAAAAGCAGTTAGGTGAGGTTATTAATGAAAAAAATATATCAATTACTGAATATCAACAACGTTGTAATAGTTTAATAACAAAATCTAATTTACTTAAAGAAGAAAATAATGGTCTCAATTTAAAAATTCAAGAAATACAAGATAAAGGTAAATTCAAAGCAAATGTCGAAAAACTTACAAGACAAATAAATCAACTTGAATCAGAAAAAATAAAATATACTAGAGAGAATGAAGATTTGAAAAATAAATTTAATGAAATTTTGAAATTAAAAAAGTTTGGTTCTCAATCATCAAATTCAACGTATTCAGATGAAAATAATTTTATGACATCATTTAACGAAATGGCAGAAGCAATTTTAAATAACCCTAAAAAATTAATATTACCTGTTATTTTCATAATTTCATTGAGTATATTGATTTATATAATTTACTATTTATTAAAAACTCATTAAATTTTATCATAAACTATTTTAAAAAAAATTTAAATAAATACTAACTTAGTATCTTAGTATCTGTATTTAAATTTTTATTTTTTCATAAAATCAACAGTTTGAATATGATTAAAATGATAATGAAAAAAACTGTATTACTTATTTTCATTAATGTGCTTATAAGTAGCATTTATTTATTAGCGCAAAAAACTCACTATCGAGGAAACCATCATACATATAGTCATGGTGGAAATTATGTAGGAGGACAAGGAAGTTCTCATAAAGGTGGACATTATGTAAATAAAAAGACAAATAACCATTACGGTGCACACAAAACATCTCAACGTTATCGTAGAAAATAATAATAGTACATTCTTATTATGTAATTAGAAAAGCCTTTTGCCATCAGCAAAAGGCTTTTCTATACTTTATGCGAATTACGGGTTCAAAACGCTGAAAGCGTTGAATATGAATAGCCCCGAATGGAATTCGGGTTCGATTATCGCGTTTTTTGTAACCCCGAATGGGGTTAAATGTAAAAATCAAACTTTTTTACATTCAACTCCTTTGGAGTTAACTCAATCCCTTTATACTGTAACCCCGAATTTCATTCGGGGCTATTCATATTCAACACCTTCGGTGTTTTTAACCCGTAATTCGCATACTTTATGAAACCCTTTGCAATGAAGACTACCCCCTCAGTATTTTACCAAAAAATAAAGTTGTTAATCGAGTGAACAAATTAATTTACTCTATAAAAAAGTTTTTTCATCGAGCAAACTCATTTGTCAACTCTATAAAAAAAAAAAATCATCGAGTCAACTTATTCATCAACTCTGTGAAAAAGTTTCATCATTTTATTAATCAAATCATTTCATTTTAAATTAATAGCTTTAATTTGTTTCTTTTGCTATCAAGCCGTCAAAAGTGCCATAATTCTATTCGTTCTCGCACCTGATATGCCTGTGCTTGGGCAATTGCCTTTCCCTTGAAGTTCATCCACGATGGTTTGAATGAGGGGTTGTTGAATATGTTTGGGCATATCAAAATTCATGACTTCTTTTTCTTTTCCTTCTATTTCTAAAGTGACTGTATTATCTCCAAAAAAGGGAAATGATATTTGACCTTTGCTGCCGACAATGGTTGTGACTTCTTTATTTGAAATGGAAGAAGTGGTAAAACACCAATTGCCAGTGCCTAATATGCCATTTTCAAATTGAAATGACCCTGTAACTATATCTTCCGCAGCATATAAATGCGCTTGATTGTTCTTAAAACCTTGAGCATTTTGTATTGGTCCGAATAGAAAATCCATCATATCCAATTGGTGAGAAGCCAAATCGAAGAAATACCCGCCGCCTGCAATATCAGGCTGTACACGCCAATTGCCATTATCGCCATTGGCAACAATAGCGGTTAGAATATCGGGTTGAAGTGTTTTATTTAAAAGAATATGGACATACCGCACATCGCCAATCGCCCCTTCATCCAATAAAGATTTAATTTTCAAAAAATTAGGCAATTGCCGTCTGTAATAGGCAGTAAACAATGGAACACCAGCATTTTCACAGGCTTTTATCATCGAAAGACACTCAGCATAAGTGCGTGCCATCGGCTTTTCGACATAAACGGGCTTCTGAGCTTGAGCCGCTTTGAGGGTATATATTTCGTGAGCATCGGGCGGAGTAGCGATATAAATAGCATTTATTTCGGGGTCATTGATTAAAGCATCGGCATTATCATACCATTTTTGAATGCCGTGTCTTTGGGCATAATCTTGCGCTTTCAAAGCATTCCGCCGCATCACAGCTACCACCTTTGAGCCTTTAATGAGATTCATTGCTGGCGCGCTTTTCACTTCGCAGACATCGCCAACGCCCAGAATGCCCCAACGGATTTCGTTTTGTATCATGTTATTATTTTGACAAATTAAATCATTTCAAACTCATAATGGGTCCTTCAGGATGTACAGGAAGCAATTCATTGCGTCCAGAGTTAACATATAAATCCATCTCTTCCATTGGGATAGCACCCAATAGTGGTTCTTGATCATCGGGTAATAATAATGCTCTCGTAACACAATCGCGGTCTAAATAGCGTACAATTACAGG
This sequence comes from Saprospiraceae bacterium, assembly GCA_043744275.1. Classification (GTDB taxonomy): domain Bacteria; phylum Bacteroidota; class Bacteroidia; order Chitinophagales; family Saprospiraceae; genus JAAFJT01. The sequence continues at coordinate 12,003 of JAYTUY010000194.1, read as the reverse complement.
ACCGACTACATCTAATTCTAAAATTAATCCATTTGCCAATTGTGAACGGCGTTTGCCGATGATGTCCAGACCTAAAGCATCTTTAATGGTCTCATTTATACAAAGCATAATTGAGCCTGTATCGACCATAGCATGTACAGTTATTTGACGTATTTCATCTTCACCAATACGCTTACGACGAAAATCTTCTGCATCTGCATTATTGACTAATTCGATATTAGCATAAGTTAATCCCATAGTTATGTGGTTTTAATAATTAATAATTTTAAATATTTAAAGCAAATTTAAATAAAAAGTGCGTAAAAACTGCAATTATACTGAGGGGGTCATCAAATATACTTTTTATAAAAACAAATAGGTCATCCAACTCATAAAAGCGGATGACCTATTATTTTAATTATTGAACAATTGTTTTTATATTTTATCGTCCAATAAATTACTCTCTACCATGTTGTTATTCATTCCCTTTGGATCTGGTCCATATTGATTGTCACCTCTTGTACCTTCTGTACAAGACAGAATGATATTATAAATAGGTATTAAGCAAAACCAGCCACTTTTATCAACATCGTGCATTCTCCTGATTGTCACGGCAATACCAGGCACTATCATAATTACAACAAAAATCAAATAAAGCATTGGCATTTCAATCGCTCCTGCTAACATACCAACAGCCATAGAAGCCAGCATATTGAACAAGGTAAAATACCAATATTCGCTGCGTCTTGCGCGACCATTAAAGTCGCCGAAATTTTGTAATGCTGAAAGATAATAATTCATAATAATTGAGTTAAATTGTTTAAAAAATTGGTTATCAATAACTCTTTAATTGAGTTGCTCATTTTTACGAGAAGCACGTTAAATTGTTTTATAAGAATAAAATAAAAAGGAATAGCCTCGACCTGGAGCTATTTCTTTTAAAATTATAAGACTTCTTTAGTTTTCTACAGCAACATCGTTATTTTCGCTTTTCAAAAAAGAAAATCATGAAACTAAGTATTAATTGACTCATAACTAATGCCACTGAAACAAGTCTTGAACGGGGTAAAGAATATCAAGATGCTGTATCGAAACTTATAAAACAAGGCAATAAATATACTGCTACTGTTCATGGAACGGAGAATTATAAAGTTGAAATTGTCGAGTTAGCCGATGATATTTATACTCATTGCTCTTGCCCTTACAATTATGAAGGTGCTTGTAAGCACATTGTAGCAGTCGGTTTAAACATTGTTGAAGATGATTATGTAGAAATAAATTCTACAGAAACGATTGAAGAACAAGCATATCCTTTAAATAATGATGATGACAATGAACTTGTTGAAACATCAACTTTTTACGAAAAAGAATTTTTAAAAGCCCGTTCGGATAAACGTGAAGCGTTTATTCGGATGCTGTTTGTACAAGACGCCAATCTATGTAATCGTTTTTTAAGTTATATTCGTCCGCCTGCGCCCCCCCTCAGTAATTCAACCGATTTAGACGAATTAAGCAATGAAATTGCAGCGCGTCTAATGGATATTGACATCGATGATTACACTTTAGAAGAAGATGAAGACGAAGATTCCTACTATGGAAGAAGAGAATACGATGAAGAGTATAGATATGATACGGATGCTCTTGAAAAAGAAGTGTTGAGGCTCATTCAACCGTATGGTAATCGGACGATGCAAGTTCTTGAAGATGATCATTTGCTTGATTCGGCTCGTATTCTTTTGAGCATCTACGAAGCTATATTTCTAATAGAAGAAGGAACTTTTGGCGAGTACACAGATTTTTCATATCAATATACATTAGATACTTTTTTTAATCAAATCGCCAACGATTGGATATACCGTTTGGAAGATAAAAACTATATCCCAAGTGACTATCAAACTATATTACAACTCATTTTAGATCGATGGCAACAATTTGCCCGTTTTCATGATAAAGAGGAAGCTGCCCCATATGAGCTTTTAGATGAAGATTTGTTCTCTTTCATTATTCAGCAATCTAAAGCCGAACAACAATTTTTAGATTTTATGTCTAAATACAACTTGCATAGTTCTTCTCATTATAAATTGACTAAAATGCTTTGCAATACTTTGGGCAAAGATGATTTCTTATTAGAAAAATTAGCGGCATATGGTTTAGACAATCATAAATTGGCTGAAGAACTCATGCAGCAATATATTGATAGAGGTGACCGCAACCGTTTTGTTTCTGTCGCACAAAAAGCCAGTGAACAATACAGATGGCATATAAATGAATACATAGCAGAGCATATTTTACCAGAAGACAATTTAGGTTTTTTCAAAAAAATAGTGTCAGAAGTAGCATCCTACAAAGGAAATCTTGATTTATATAACCGTTGGCGGCAAGAAGCCACTGCCCAGGAGCAAGAAGTCTTTATTCAGTCCAATAAAAAAAATAATCCTCGTTTTTACATTGCCCTATTAGCCGATGCTCAACGTTTTCCTGAACTGTTGACATTTGCCAAAGAGTGTGTTGAGTCTTCAAATTTTAACAATAGTATGTTTTACTATAGCAGTTCATTTGAAGAAGCTGCAAAATTGATTTCCCATCTATATCCTGATGCCATTTTCACCCTTTATTGCCAACGAGTTATCAAATGTATGGGCAATAGTGCCTCTTCCAGAAGTCATTATCAGCAAGCTGTTTCAATGTTAAAACCTTTGAAAGATATTAAAGGAAAAGAGCAAAGCATTAAATCGTTTGCTACTGAATTGCGCCAAAAGTACATTCGCTTACCTGCGTTTTTGGACGAATTGAAGAAAGGAGGGTTTTAAAATCTTTACGATATTTAAAATATTATGAGTTTTTGCACCCCCTCAGTAAAAAAACAAGAAATGAGTAAATAATCATAAGAAAAAACTTCGTACCTTAACATTTGTTATAACTTTTTTTAATTTAGCTGAAATAATTGCATATGAATAAAATAAAATGCGTTTTTTAGCGTGTTAATACCGATACAATTTTTTTAAATTCAGAGAACGAAAAATTCTCAAAAAAAACAAGCATGAAAAGAATAATCTTAACACCCATCCTGTGTGTACTCTTTGCTGTATGCACCCATTTCAATCAACTATTAGCTACAACTATTGTCCCATTCGACAATTATGCTGAAATGGCACGAGCTGCCAAATCTGTCGTGCTGGCTCGCATGATTCAATCAAGCGAGCAGACAATTGGCAACAATACTTATCAAGTATTTGAATTCGCTGTAGAATCCAATGTCAAAGGCAATCTTGTTCAAAACGCTCGATTTACGGTTAAAACACTTTCATTTAAGACAAATGACGGATTAAGATTTGTCGTTGCGGACGACCTGTCGTTTGAAGAAGGTCGTTCGTATATGCTGGCATTAGATGATTTTACTACCGAAATGAAAGTACCAATGTTGCTCAATTATGCTATTTTGGAAAAGGTGACACTGAATAACAAAGAGTATTTAGTGCCAACACCGACCAGTAAAAAAGCCATGATGCTCCCTACCCCCTCAGGTAAAACGCCTGAGCCTTTGATAGAGGTAGATAAAATTCAGTTTTTGAATAATCTAAAATCAGCATTGGCTTATGAAAAACAATGGAATGTTTTTGATAGCAAAGCCGATAGAATCGTGCGGATAGAAACAAGGGCTGCGCCGACAGGCTGTTTATATCTTGGAGATAACGGTACGCAGGTAGGTTTCCGTTGGCAAAATAATAGCTCTGCTAATCCACTTCGTATTTGGAAAGAAAGTTCTGGGGATGCGAGTTTAGCAACACCATCCACTGTTTTTACTTATGTTGATAATGCCATTAATGCATTAACATCCAATTATAATATCTCGTTGGGTAATCAAGGTACAACTATTTTTACGCCTACATGCGTTGCAAGCGGCGGTGGAGCTGCCTCTCCCGAAGGTTCGAGCAATTTTTTCACAACATATAATGCTTTAGCCCCTGTTAATGGTAAAATTAAAACAATTATTACATTTAATGACCCTTGTAATTCAATCACTAATTTATCAAGTTGTGCTGGGGTATTGGCTTATGGCGGCGCATATTTCGGTTCGCCTTTTCATACATTCAATGGTGCTTCTTGGTACACTGCACAGTATGGTTATATTGTAGTCAACAATGGTGTAGGTGCTTGCATGAGTGGTACAAATTATTCCATCATGTTAGAGCATGAATTGACGCATGTTTTTGGCATGGATCATTTAGACCCAACGACTTATCCAAATAACAATATGAACCCTTCATGTTGTAAACTTATCAACGCAAAAGATAGAGAATGTATGGACTTTTCCTACATCGCTCAAATTTTGCCTGTCGAGTTAACGGATTTTCAAGTGACTACTAACAGCAATGATAAAGTCAATATCAATTGGTCAACTTCTACTGAAATCAATCATAAATTGTATGAAATTGAGCGGTCTCAAAATGGAAAAGATTTTGAATCCATCAAACAAGCGGCTGCCAAAGGCGATGTGAATAAAGCTGCACAATATAGCTTTATAGATGAAACGCCATACTCAGGTGTCAGTTATTATCGCTTGCGGATGATTGGAAAAAATGGTTCTGATGATTTGAGTAAAGTCCTTTCAGTGACTTTCAAATCTTCAAAAGTGAGACTTAAATTTTCACCCAATCCTGTTCAAGATAATGTGAAGATTTACATTGCATCGCCTTCATCGGAGGATTTTAATTTAGATATTTTCGATGTAACAGGTAAGCTCATTTGGAGTAAAAAACTAACTACTGAAGCTGAATCATCTGAATCGCTGGTTGATACCCATAATTGGACAAAAGGTATCTATTTTGTAAAATTATCAAATGAAAAGACAGTTATTACAGAAAAAATAATGAAATACTGAGGAGTTATGAGTTGAAAATTATGAGTTATGAGTTTGAGTTATAAAAAAAAGCCGTATCGAATATCGATATGGCTTTTTTTTATAACTCATAACTCTCAATTCTCAACTAACTAAATCCAATCAAACATCTTCACAAAAAATGTGCAGAAGAAAGGGAAAGTGACCCATACCCACTCAGGAGCAACAACTAAAAAAATCAACGCTGCTACGCAGGCAATAGCGAAATATAGACCTTGCTTTTTATCAAAACGTGTTACAGATTCTAACTTTTTCATAATATTTTAATTTTTTTATTTCCTTTGTTGATAATTACGGCGTGAGGATTTTAAACAGTTTTTCATTATGCTGCAAAGATAAAAACATAATGATAACTCACAATAAATATCGTCATAATTTAGATACTTTTTAAACAAAATTATAGATGTCGCCTTCTTCTTTTCTCATCGCCATTGATACGGGTGGTACTTTCACGGATTGTATCGCTATTGATAATTCAAATAAAATTTATACTTGTAAAGTATTGAGTAACAGTACTTTACGCGGTACTATTGTGAAGTGGATTGATAAAACATCGTGCATCGTAAAACATAATTGGCATGTTGAGAAAGATATTTTCATAGACTATGAATTTAAAATTCTCAACACACCTATCAATAAAGTCGCTATTAAAAGCGATGACATAACTGATAAATTTTACGTAAAAAACTATGATTTTGTTCAAAAAATAATTACTCTAAACAAATCCTTACCTGTTGAGCTGTTAAATCAAAATATATCTTTTGAAATTACTGCCAACGAAGAAGCGCCAATACTTGCCGCGCGATTGATTACTCAAACGGCTCTGAATGAAATTTTTCCACCGTTGCTCATGCGGCTCGGCTCTACCAAAGGCACAAATGCCCTGCTTGAACGAAAAGGCGCGCCGACAGCTTTTTTCGTCACCAAAGGATTTATGGATTTGTTAAAAATTGGGAATCAGCAACGCTCTGATCTTTTTGCCCTCCAAATTATCAAGCCAGAACCGCTTTATACTGAGGGGGTCGAAGTTGATGAAAGATTAAATGCTGATGGCAGTGTATTAATACCCATATCTAAGGAGTTGATTACCAATGATTTAGATAAAATGATTGAAAAATTAAAGAAGAAAAAAATACATTCCGTTGCCGTTGCCCTCATGCACGCTTATCGCCATCCAGCGCATGAATTAATGCTCAAAGAATATTTGAAAAAACATTTTGACTACGTTTCCGTTTCCTCCGAGTTGTCGCAGCAAATAAAATTTGTTCCAAGAGCGCAAACGACTGTTGTCAATGCCTACCTCGCTCCTATCATTGATGCCTATATTGGCAACATTACTCGACAATTGCCCGACGATAGTTTGCGCGTCATGACGAGCGCAGGTAGCTTGGTTCACTCGTCGTTTTTTCAGCCGAAAGACAGCCTTTTGAGTGGACCCGCAGGGGGCATTGTCGGGGCAGCAACCATCGGAAAACAAAGCGGTTTCAGCCGCCTTTTGACCTTCGATATGGGCGGCACAAGCACTGATGTAGCCCGTTTTGACAAAGAGTATGAGTATAAATTTGATGTCACAATTGGCGCATCAACTGTCTTTTCGCCAGCTCTGAATATTGAAACTGTAGCGGCAGGTGGCGGCTCAATTTGTTATTTTGATGGATTCAAATTATGCGTGGGTCCTGAGAGTGCAGGCGCATCGCCCGGTCCCGCTTGCTACGGTGCAGGCGGTCCTTTGACCATCACGGATGTCCATCTTTTGCTTGGGCGTTTGGATGCTTCTCAATTTGGGATTCCTGTATTTTCTAAAGATTCTGAGCATAAATTGAGCATTTTGCAAGGAGAAATGCTTAAAAATGCCCAACAAAATGTTTCAAAAGAAGACATATTGAATGGCTTTATCGCTATTGCCAACGAACGGATGGCAGATGCTATTAAAAAAATATCCATCTCAAAAGGATATGCACCCCCTCAGTATGCGCTCGTTGCGTTCGGCGGTGCGGGCGGTTTACACGCTTGCAACATGGCAAATCTGTTAGAAATACCGACTATTTTATTGCCTAAATATGCAGGGCTGCTCTCAGCTTACGGTATTTTGAATGCTCAAATTGAACGTTTTACTGAAAAACAAATACTGAAAGTGATGTCACAGATGTCTTCATATTTTTTAGAAAATGAGTTTAAAGAATTATCAAATGAAGCTATTGAAAAAGTACAAACTGAAGGCATTCCAATTGACCACATTTTTATAAAAAAACAAATTGTTTATTGCCGTTTAAAAGGTCAAGATGCCGCTTTAGATGTACCTTTTGACCATGATTTTTTAGAAAATTTTAAATTAAAATATAAAACAATTTATGGGCATTGGGTAGAAAATAGAGAGATTGAAATTGAGAGCATACGAGTGATTGCTTCTGAAATTTCAACAGAAATTGATTCTGAAATTTCAAAAATAACGATTTCATATTCGCCTCAACCACACCATTTCATACAATCTTTTGTAGAAAATACGTGGCGAGATGCAGCCGTTTTTTTCAGAAATGACCTCAAGGCAGGTGCTACAATTGCAGGTTTTGCTTTGCTTTTGGATAATTTTAGCACAACCGTTATTGAACAAGATTTTACTTTAATGATTGATGAAAATGAAACGGCAATTATTAAAAAGAATGTTGAAATTAAACAAATAAAAACCATTCTACATGCACAAACCATTGATTTAGAACTATTTATCAATCGTTTCACTAATATCGCAGAAGCGATGGGCGTCATGCTTCAACGCACTTCTCTGAGCGTGAATGTGAAAGAACGACTTGATTTCAGTTGCGCTTTACTCGATGCTGAAGGGTATTTGATTGCCAATGCGCCGCATATCCCTGTGCATTTGGGCAGTTTAGGCGTGTGTGTGAGGACGGTTTTGAAGCATTTTAAATTGGAAAAAGGCGATACGATTGTGACGAATCATCCTGCTTTTGGTGGCTCACATTTGCCTGATGTTACCTTGATTACACCCGTTTATACTGAGGGGGATAAATTAATTGGCTACGTTTGCAACCGTTGCCACCATGCTGAAATTGGGGGCATTCGTCCTGCTTCAATGCCGCCGAATGCGACACGATTGATTGAAGAAGGTGTCATTATTTCGCCGACGTATTTAGTCAAAAACGACGTAATTGATTGGGAATCAATCCGTTATATTTTATCAAAAAATCAATATCCTACTCGTTCGATTGATGAAAACATTGCTGATTTAAATGCCGCATTGGCTGCTAATCTGAACGGTGTGCAATCTCTAAAGGCTTTAACGGCTGAACATAGTTTGAAAACAGTGCATTTTTATATGCAAAAATTGAAGGATTACACGGCTGAAAAATTGAAAGCTGCATTGAAAATAGCGTTCCCTGAAACAGCTTCGAGGGTGTATGAAGCCACTGAAAAAATGGATGATGGTACGCTCTTAAAAGTGTGTATTGATTTTTCAAAAGATATTATTCTATTTGATTTCACAGGTACATCGCCTGTGCATAAAGGCAATTTGAATGCAACACCTGCGATTGTCAATTCAGTCGTGATTTACGTTTTACGCTTGCTTTTGAAGGAAAATATACCGCTTAATGAAGGAATTATGCAAAATGTCCGCATTATTTTACCTGAAAATTCTATTTTGAACCCTGATTTCAATCAAAATACTGAGGGGTCATTGCCTGCAGTGGTTGGCGGCAATGTTGAAACAAGTCAACGCTTGACGGATACTATTTTGAAAGCTCTCGCCATCCTCGCCTGCGGGCAAGGCACGATGAATAATGTCCTTTTTGGTAACGAAACGTTCGGATATTATGAGACAATTTGTGGCGGTGCAGGGGCGGGCGATGGCTTTGCAGGGGCAGATGCTGTGCATACACACATGACGAATACGCGCATCACTGACCCCGAAATCATGGAATTGCGCTATCCAGTCCGCTTAGATACCTTCAAAATTCGGAAAAATTCGGGTGGCAAAGGTCAATTTAAGGGTGGCGATGGCATTTTTAGAAAACTGACATTTTTAGCACCCGTCGAATTATCGGTTTTATCGCAACATCGGGTTGTTGCGCCTTTTGGTTTGCACGGAGGTGGCAACGGGCAATTGGGGCAGCATTATTTACTCCTAAAAAATGGTCGAAAAAAAATGCTCAAAGGCATCGATGGGGCATCAATTACTGAGGGGGATAGCTTTGTAATTGAAACACCTGGGGGCGGTGGTTTTGGCGATTAATTTTATATTATCCTGCCACAATGTCCCCCATCAAAGTAGCACTTGTTGCTTCTTTAACTTTGACAAAAACGTAATCTCCAGGCTTTAAACCATTAGCTTTTGGAAACACAATCATCTTATTTTGAGTGTTTCTTCCTTTAAATTCTTGATCAGATTTTTTAGAATCACCTTCAATTAATACTCTAAAAGTTTTACCAATTTCAGCTTTGTTATGAACTAAAGACAAGTGATTTTGCAAACGAACAATCTCATTCAAACGGCGTTTTTTAATATCTTCGGGTATATCGTCTGCTAATTTTTTAGCCGCCAATGTGCCAGGGCGTTCAGAATAGAAAAACATATAGGACATGGAGTATTTTGCAAACTCCATCATCGAGAGTGTTTCTTCATGTTCTTCATCAGTTTCGCTGCAAAATCCAGCAATCATATCACTTGAAATGGCACAATCGGGCATGATTTCGTAGATGCGCGACACCTTATTCATGTACCATTCACGATCGTAGGTGCGATTCATCAATTTCAAAACACGCGAGTTGCCAGACTGAACAGGTAGGTGAATATATTTACAAATATTTTCATGCTTCGCCATTGTAAAAAGCACATCGTCGCTAATATCTTTAGGATGCGATGTTGAAAAACGAATTCTCAAATCAGGTGAAATACTCGCCACCATTTCTAACAAATCAGCGAAATTAGCTGATACTAATTGCTCATTACCCATTACCAATTGCTCATTACCCATTACCCATTTATATGAGTCAACATTTTGACCTAAAAGAGTCACTTCACGATAACCTTTTTCAAATAAATCCTTTGCTTCGGCTACAATACTGAGGGGGTCGCGGCTGCGCTCACGTCCGCGTGTGAAAGGCACTACGCAGAACGAACACATATTATCACAGCCTCGCATGATAGAAATAAATGCTGTCACGCCATTGCTATCCAAGCGCACAGGTGCAATATCTGCATAGGTTTCTTCTCGTGAAAGCAATACATTGACGCCTTTTTCACCATCTTCTGCTGTCGAAATCAAGCCCGGCAATGAGCGATAAGCATCGGGACCGATGACTAAATCCACCAATTTTTCCTGCTCGAGAAACTTCGCTTTCAAACGCTCCGCCATACAGCCCAATACGCCCACTAATGCGCCTGCCCGTTTTTCTTTTTCAAAAACTCGCAAGCGTTTACGCACTGTATCTTCCGCTTTTTCACGAATGGAGCATGTATTTATGAGAATCAGATCAGCCGCTTCCATAATGCGCGTCGGTTTGAAACCTACTTCATTGAGGATAGACGCAACGATTTCAGAATCACTGAAATTCATCTGACAGCCGTAGCTTTCGATATAAAAACGCTTGGATTGGCTTAAAGAAGTGTTCTCAAGTTCTTCAAATTCTTTGAATAAGACTTCGCCCTGGCGATCTTCATTCATTTTTTTACCAGCACCGATGATGCCGTCAATGGTCGGATTGTTGTCGTATAACATGTTAATTTCAATTATTTCTAAATTTATCTTGAAATTTTAGCGGCGCAAAAGTAATTAATTTCTATAAAATTTTACACACAACTTGCAGCAAGTTTTGAAACTTGCTGCAAGTTATAGTACAAATAATAGTACATAATAATTGTATTAGACCCTCGGCTTCCACAATATTTCCTCAGCCCCCAAGTCTTTCGCCATTTTTCTCCCTAAAATAAAAAGGTAATCAGACAGACGATTGAGGTATTGAATACTGAGGGATTGACCCATTTCATTGTGAGGATTAATAGGTTGCATTTCCTCTTTTTCAAGCAAAACTAAATTGATGACCAATCGCTCTGCACGCCGACAAACTGTGCGAGCAATATTGCAAAAAGAAACCGTCGAATGCCCACCCGGGAGTATAAAATTTTTCAAGGGCGGAAGTTCGGCATCCATCGTATCTATTTCATTTTCAAGGAGTTGTATATCTTCATTTTTCAAATCTGGCGTTTTCATTTGCTTGGACGGTTCAGTTGCTAATATTGACCCGATAGTAAAAAGTCGGTCTTGAATTTCCTTCAAAATCGTTTTATACTGAGGGGTCTCTATTAAATCAGTCAATAACCCGATATAAGAATTGAGTTCATCCACAGTGCCATAAGCCTCTACTCTCACATGACTTTTAGGCACTCTTGCACCGCCGAAAAGGCTCGTCTCGCCTTTGTCACCTGTTTTAGTATATATTTTAAAAGCCATTTTATTTGCAAATTTTATAACATATCAAATTTATAGTCTCAAAGATGCTAAAAATGGATGATTAGGGTCATGAGCACTGATAATGTGGGTATTTTTAACATCTGACTCTATCAAACCATCCCTCAAACGAATAATGCGATGTGCATGTTCGGCTATATCTGGCTCATGCGTCACGAGAATGACGGTATTACCTGCCTTATGAATCTCTTCAAAAATACCCATAATTTCAATTGAGGTTTTGGTATCCAAGTTCCCTGTAGGCTCATCGGCGAGGATGATAGCGGGGTCATTCACGAGGGCGCGTGCAATGGCTACGCGTTGGCGTTGTCCACCTGATAATTCGTTGGGGCGATGCATCATTCGGTCTTTCAAGCCCACCGCTTCCATCGCTTTTTCAGCTCTTTCGATGCGTTCTGCTTGTTTCATACCTGCATAAACCAACGGCAAAGCCACATTTTCAAGAGAAGACATTCGAGGCAAAAGGTTGAATGTTTGAAAAACAAAACCGATTTGCTTGTTGCGTACCTCAGCCAATTCGGAATCCGTCATTTGGCTGACGTCTGTTCCATTCAAAAAATATTGACCGCTTGAAGGCGTATCTAAACAGCCCAATAAGTTCATCAAAGTGGATTTTCCTGAACCTGAGGGACCCATCAAAGC
>JAYTUY010000193.1:0-17474 GCA_043744275.1 Saprospiraceae bacterium | reverse complement strand
CCAAGCGGTCTATGCGATACAGCAACATTGACCATTACAATTAATGCGGTGAATGATGCCCCAGTAGCAATAAATGATGCTGTTACGACAAATGAAGATGTACCAGTTTCAGATACAGTGGCTACAAATGATAGCGATACTGAGGGGTCAGCCTTGACATTTACTCAAATTACAAGTGTACCAGCAGCGCAAGGTGTATTAGTTTTCAATAATGATGGCACATATACCTTCACACCAATGCCTAATTACAATGGCGTTGTAAATATTGATTATCAAGTATGTGATGCAAGTAGTAAGTGCGATACAGCGACTTTGACAATTACTGTCAATGCGGTGAATGATGCGCCAGTGGCGGCTAATGATTATGCGCCGACTCTCGAAAATACGGATGTGTCAGGCTCTGTGGCGACAAATGATACGGATGTTGAAGGTGGTGTTTTAACTTTTACAGCGATAACGAGTGTGCCAGTAGCGCAAGGTGTGTTAACTTTTAACCCTAATGGTACATTTACATTTGTCCCTGCAAACGGATTTAATGGTATCGTTACAGTCTCTTATCAAGTTTGTGATGCGAGCGGGTTGTGTGATACGGCTAATTTGAATATCAATGTTGGAGGTGTTAATAATCCGCCAGTAGCAGTGAATGATATTGTTTCAACGAATGAAGATACTGCGGTTTCTAATACTGTAGCGACCAATGACAGTGATAGCGACAATTTGAATACTGAATTAATGTATGCTGTTGTGTCTGTTGTGCCAGCTGTTCAAGGAACGTTTGTATTGAATTCAGATGGCACTTACACATTTACTCCTGCAGCCAATTTCAATGGTGTTGTTTCCATTGATTATAGTGTCTGCGATCCTTTGGGCTTGTGCGATACAGCGACATTGACGATTACGGTTAATGCTGTGAATGATAAACCAATTGCAGTGGATGATGCTGTTACGACCTCAGAAGATGTGGCTGCAAATGGAACAGTGGCTACAAATGACTCTGATATTGAGGGTTCAACCTTAACTTTCACAGCGATTACGAGTATTCCAGCAGCACAAGGTGTTTTGGTTTTAAATAATAATGGAACATATACATTTACGCCAGCGGCGAATTTCAATGGTGTAATAAATGTGGATTATACAGCTTGTGACCCAAGCGGATTATGCGATATGGCAACATTAATGATTACAGTTAATGCCATTAATGATGCGCCAGTAGCGATAAATGATGCGGTGACAACAAATGAGGACACGCCTGCAAGTGGAACAGTGGCTACAAATGACTCTGATACTGAGGGGTCAACTTTGACCTTCGCTTCTATCACGAGCGTGCCATTGTCTCAAGGAGTATTGGTCATGAATTCAGATGGCACATTTACATTTACACCTGCTGCTAATTATAATGGTGTTGTCACTATTAATTATGCAGTCTGTGATCCAAGCGGTTTGTGCGATACAGCGACATTGACGATTACGGTTAATGCTGTGAATGACAAACCAATTGCAGTGGATGATGCAGTTACAACATCAGAAGATGTGGCTGCAAATGGAACGGTGGCTACAAATGACTCTGATATTGAAGGTTCAGCCTTGACTTTTACAGCCATTACGAGTGTTCCAGCTGCTCAAGGTGTATTAGTTTTAAATAATGATGGTACATATACATTTACTCCAGCGGCGAATTTCAATGGTGTCATAAATGTGGATTATACAGCATGTGACCCAAGTGGATTATGCGATACGGCAACATTAATGATTACAGTTAATGCCATTAATGATGCGCCAGTAGCGATGAATGATGCGGTGACGACAAATGAAGACGTGCCTACAAGCGGAACAGTGGCTACAAATGACTCAGATACTGAGGGGGCAACTTTAAGCTTCACATCTATCACGAGTGTGCCATTGTCTCAAGGTGTATTGGTCATGAATTCAGATGGCACATTTACATTTACTCCTGCAGTTAATTATAATGGCGTTGTCACTATTAATTACGCAGTCTGTGACCCAAGCGGCTTGTGCGATACAGCGACTTTAACGATTACGGTTAATGCGGTGAATGATAAACCGATTGCGGTGGATGATGCAGTTACGACTCCTGAAAATGCTCCAGCAAGTGGTACGGTGGCGTCGAATGATTCAGATATTGAAGGGGGTATTTTAACTTTTACACCGATTACAAGTGTACCAGCTGTACAGGGTGTATTAGTTTTCAATAATGATGGTACTTACACATTTACACCTGCTGCTAATTATAATGGAATAATTGCAGTCAATTATCAGGTATGTGATGCGAGTGGTGCGTGCGATACGGCAACTTTGACAATAACTGTTAGCTCAACGAATAATGCGCCGATTGCTACAAACGATGCGACTTCAACGAATGAAGATACGGCGGTTTCATCAACGGTTGCGTCGAACGATAGCGATGTGGATAACACGGCTGCTGAGTTGACTTATACAATCGTTACGAGTGTGCCTCCTGCACAAGGTGTTTTGGTTTTAAATGCTAATGGCACTTATACATTCACACCTGCTGCTAATTTTAATGGTGTTGTCACTATGAGTTATGCAGTGTGCGACCCAATAGGATTATGCGATACGGCGACATTAACCATTACAGTTAATGCCATCAATGATGCGCCAATTGCAGTGAATGATGCTGTTTCAACAAATGAAGATGTAGCTGTTTCAAATACAGTAGCAACAAATGATAGTGATGTTGAAGGTTCTGTCTTGACATTTACAGCGATAACGGGTGTTTCTGTAGCACAAGGTACTTTGGTTCTTAATTCAAATGGTACTTACACATTTACGCCAGCGACTAATTTCAATGGTGTAGTGAGTGTAGATTATACAGCATGTGATGCCAACGGATTATGTGATACAGCGACCTTAACGATTACAGTGAATGCAACGAACGATGCACCAATTGCAGCGAATGATGCGGTTTCAACCAATGAAGACACTCCAGCAAGTGGAACAGTGGCGACAAATGACTCAGATACTGAGGGGGGCATTTTGACCTTCACTTCTATCACGAGTGTTCCTGCTGCGCAAGGTGTATTTGTTTTAAATAATGATGGAACATATACTTTCACACCTGCGGCTAATTATAATGGAGTCATCAATGTCAATTATCAAGTGTGCGACGCCAGTGGTGCATGTGATACGGCTACATTAATGATTACAGTGAATGCTGTGAATGATGCGCCAATTGCAGTAAACGATGCTATTTCAACACCTGAAGATGTAGCAGTTTCAAATACAGTAGCAACAAATGATAGTGATGTTGAAGGTTCTGTCTTGACATTTACAGCGATAACAAGTGTTCCAGTTGCGCAAGGTGTTTTAACTTTAAATGCTGATGGTACTTATACATTTACTCCAACACCTAATTTCAATGGCGTTGTGAGTGTAGATTATACAGCATGTGATGCCAACGGTTTATGTGATACAGCCACCTTGACGATTACAGTTAATGCAGTGAATGATGCACCGATTGCTACAAATGATGCTTATGGAACGCCAATTAATACGCCTGTGAGTAGTTCAGTAGCAACAAATGATACGGACTCAGATAATAATATTGACCCGAACGGCTTTACTAAATTGATTGACCCTGTCAATGGTACTATTACTTTTAATACTGATGGTACATTTACTTATACACCTAATAGTGGTTTCTTAGGTAAAGATAGTATCACTTATAAAGTATGTGATTTGACGGGCTTGTGCGATACGGCGAAAATATATATTTCAGTACCGTTAGACGTCAATGATATTCCAATTGCCATGGATGATAATGCTACAACATCAGAAGATATTGTATTGAATGGCACTGTCGCGACCAATGATATAGACAATAGCGGACAGTTTGATCCGAATGGCTTTACACAATTGGATAATCCAATGCATGGTGCGATTGTATTTAATACGGATGGTACTTATTCTTATACGCCGAGTGCCAATTTTACAGGAGTCGATAGCGTGCATTATCGAGTATGCAATAGAACAGGTTTCTGCGATGAGGCAACTTTAATTATTACAATCAACCCTGTCAATGATGCGCCGATAGCGAATAATGCATCAGTTTCGACGAATGAAGATGCCGTAGCGAGCGGTGATTTGAAACCAAATGTTTCAGATATTGACAACCCGACTGCTTCATTGACATTCACTCAGGTTGGTACAACGCCTTCAATTCAAGGAGTATTTACCTTGAATCCAAATGGTACATACACTTTTACTCCTGCGGCTGATTTCAACGGAGTGTTAGCAGTGGCTTATAGTGTCTGTGATCCAAGCGGTCTTTGCGATACAGCGACATTAACGATTACGGTGAATGCTGTGAATGATGCACCAGTGGCTGTCAATGATGCTGTTTCAACAAATGAGGACACACCAATTTCAAATACAGTGGCTACAAATGACACTGATACTGAGGGGTCAACTTTGACATTTACTCAAATTACAAGTGTCCCAGCAGCGCAAGGAGTCTTAGTTTTCAATAATGATGGCACATATACCTTCACACCAGCGGCTAATTACAATGGTGTTGTGAGTGTTGATTACAAAACATGCGACCCAAGTGGTCTCTGCGATACAGCGACTTTGACGATTACAATTAATGCTGTGAATGATGCGCCAGTTGCAATAAATGATGCTGTTACGACAAATGAGGACACGCCAGTTTCAAATACAGTGGCGACAAATGATAGCGATACTGAGGGGTCAACTTTAACCTTTACTCAAATTACAAGTGTCCCAGCAGCGCAAGGAGTATTGACATTTAATAATGATGGTACATATACCTTCACACCAGCGGCTAATTACAATGGTGTAGTGAGTGTTGATTACAAAACATGCGACCCAAGCGGTCTATGCGATACGGCTACTTTGACGATTACGGTGAATGCGGTTAATGATGCACCAGTAGCTGTAAATGATGCAGTTTCAACAAATGAAGATGCACCAGTTTCAGATACTGTGGCTACAAACGACACTGATACTGAGGGGTCAACTTTGACATTTACTCAAATTACAAGTGTCCCAGCAGCGCAAGGCATTTTGGTTTTCAATAATGATGGTACATATACTTTCACACCAGCCTTGAATTACAATGGCGTTGTGAGTGTTGATTACAAAACATGCGACCCAAGCGGTCTCTGCGATACAGCAACTTTGACGATTACGGTTAATGCAATAAATGATGCACCAATTGCTGTGAATGATGCTGTTTCAACATCAGAGGACACACCAGTTTCAGATACAGTGGCTACAAACGACACTGATACTGAGGGTTCAACTTTGACATTCACTCAAATTACAAGTGTACCAGCAGCGCAAGGAGTCTTAGTTTTCAATAATGATGGTACATATACTTTCACGCCAGCGGCTGATTTCAATGGCGTTGTAAGTGTTGACTATAAAACATGTGACCCAAGCGGTCTCTGCGATACAGCGACCTTGACGATTACGGTTAATGCTGTGAACGATGCGCCAATAGCTGTCAATGATGCTGTTTCAACATCAGAAGATACACCAGTTTCAGATACAGTGGCTACAAATGATAGCGATACTGAAGGGTCAACTTTGACATTTACTCAAATTACAAGTGTACCAGCAGCGCAAGGTGTATTGACATTCAATAATGATGGTACATATACTTTCACACCAGCGGCTAATTACAATGGTGTTGTGAGTGTTGATTACAAAACATGCGACCCAAGTGGTCTATGCGATACAGCGACTTTGACGATTACAATTAATGCTGTGAATGATGCACCAATTGCAACACCTACAACGACATCAACCAATGAAGATGTAGCAACAAGTGGCACAGTGGCAACAGGCGTAACGAATGTAGATGGTGGTGTATTGACTTTCACACAGGTCGGCACGACGCCAATTACTGAGGGGGTCTTCACATTGAATCCTAATGGCACTTATACATTTACTCCAGCAAATAACTTTAATGGAGTGGTGACAGTGACTTATCAAGTATGCAATGCGAGTGGACAATGTGATACAACGACATTAACAATTACAGTTAATGCAGTAAATGATGCACCGATTGCGAATAATAATACTCAAGTCACTAATGAAAACACACCAATCAGTGGGGTGGCTACGGCAAGTGATATTGATGGCAACTTGAATCCGAACAGCTTTGCAACGACAGACAACCCTGCGAATGGTACGATAGTGATGAATGCAGATGGTTCATATACTTACACGCCTAAGTTGAATTTTACAGGTATTGACAGTGTTCATTACAAGGTTTGCGATTTTGGAATGCCTATTTATTGTGCAACAGCGACTTTGATTTTCACAATTAAAGCAAAACCGAGTATAACACCTTCTACTATTTCAAATACAATGTATGAGGAAGTAACAGATACCATTTGCCTTGATACAAAAGAGCTAATTGGTAAAAACTTCACAGTGACCAATACATGCCCTTCAACGGGTAAATTTGTAGAATTCAATGTGGTGGCTGGTACAACTTGTATTGAAGTAGTGGCAATATTAAAAGGTGAAGAAAAAGCTTGTTTTGTGGTTTGCGATGAATTGGGCTTCTGCGATACAACTTACATCAATATTAACGTCCTTAACAGAGTTGCAGGAAAACGGATTAAAGCTAAAAACGATGAAACCAGTACGCCACAAGGCAAACCTGTTACTTCCAGTGTTGTCACCAACGATTCATTGTCTAACTATGGTTTGAGAGGCGTCAGAATTATCAAACAAGGGCGTAACGGTCAAGCAGAAGTTGATTCTTCAAATGGTAGTGGTAACGGAATTGGTACGGGTATTACATATACACCTCAGCCAGATTTCTGCGGTATTGATAATGTGACCTACGAAATTTGTAACGCTTATGGATGTGATACGGCGGTTGTCAAAATACGAGTTATTTGCGATGGATTGAAAGTGTTTAATGGTTTCTCACCGAACGGTGATGGTGTCAATGATTATTTAGTGATTGATGGTTTGGATAAATTCCCGAATCACAAACTCGAAGTCTTCAATCGGTGGGGTAATCAAGTTTTACAAACTAAGAATTACAAAAACGATTGGGGTGGTACTTGGACCGATAGAATCTTGCCAGATGGTACTTACTTCTATATCATTGACGATGGAGCAGGTCACTATTACTCTGGTTATATTCAGATTTACAGAAGCAATTAAAAATGCTTATATAGTCTTGTGTTAAATGATGGCGGCGGTACTTCGGTATCGCTGCTTTTTTTTTAGACCACTTCTGAAGAAGGAATTTTTTATAATCTTTTTAGAAAGTAAAATTACTTTTGCAAAAAAATACAATCATGAATTTCTATCACATTACAACTCCTGCTGTTTGGGAAAAATTTGAAAACGTCGATTATTGCGAAGCGGAAAGCCTTCATACTGAGGGGTTCATTCATTGCAGTTATCTTGAGCAAGTAGAGCCTACTCTCAACTTGTATTTTAAAGGCGTCGATAAAGTTATTCTACTTGAAATAGACCCCTCAGTATTGACCTCAAATTTGGTCATTGAATCTTCTCGCGGTGGCTTGCTTTTTCCCCATATTTATGGTGTAATTAATAAATCAGCCATTGTGAATGTTGAAGAACGGGCTTTAAATTGTTAATGATTTCTTAAAAAATAAACATGGATTAAACGTTTTTTAATAGCCTAAGTCTATTGGATATATTGCTTTACTGAGGGGTATTTTCAGTAAAAAATTAAATCCAATTTTTTAATTCAATTAAAATTCTCAATGATTATGAAAAAGAAAATCATGTTAGCCGCTCTCTTCGTTGTAGGTTTCACTCTTGCTTCTAATGCTCAAAATACGCCCGTCGTAGATGCCCGTGAGCAAAATCAAAAAGAACGCATTAAAGATGGTGTGAAAGATGGGGAATTAACCAAAGTAGAAGCCGCGCGCTTACGCAAACAACAACGGAATATCAAAAAAACAGAAGCTAAAGCCAAATCTGACGGCGAAGTCACTCCAGAAGAACGCCTTCGACTTGAACATAAACAAAATAAAGCCAGCCGTAAAATTGCCAAGCAAAAGCATGACAAACAGACGAAGGGTTAAGGTCGTAATTTATTGATTCTGAATGTTTTAAGTATAAAAAAATGGTTCAACTTATTGAAGTTGAACCATTTTTTTTATACTTAAAAACCCAAAATACTGAGGGGGTGTATTAATAATTGGTTGAACAGCATGTTGTGACACTACGTGTCAAGGCGTAATAATTAAATTGAAGTTATTATAAACATTTTGACACTCCGTGTCATTCAAAATTGAGCCATTGTAATGACACGGAGTGTCAAAATGTTTATAATATAGGTTGCTAAACCAATGTTTAATTGACACGTAGTGTCACAATGTGCTTTTTTAACCCATTATTCGCATTAATAATTCAATAATCCATCAAAACCGATCAGGATATTGCTTACTATAAGGTATTTTAAGGAAATCCAGCGTGCCAGGTTTGACTCTTAAAAAGAAGCTAAAAGTGCCGCGCGTTGGTTGCCAATTCACACCCATTTCCCAACAATGAAGGTCGCGGAAGAAGCCAAAATCGGGGTAAGTCATGCGCTTGCTCGTGAAGTCGTAGCCGATGTTTCCGACGGTGATACGCCACTTTTTACTGAGGGGTATGTTGCCAGATGTGTAAAGCGCATTTTGAAATTGTGTAGTATCTCTGCCATTATAAGTAGTTCGGCTGATGGTAAAATTATGCGATAATCTAAAGCTTTCGAGCAAATCTACTAAAGATTCCTCTCCTCTTTTTTTAGCTGGCTTTTTCACCGTTGTACTATTTGTGGCAGTACCTTCTGAGCTTTCACTTTTATCGAATAAACGTCGAATATCGCCGATACTGAGCGTAGAATTGAGGCTTAACATAGCATTAATGAGGTTGACGAGTTTACCATTGCGTTTGAGCGCAAACTCTTTTACCCGATTGCCTTGAGAGTCTTTGCCATAAGGGTCAAGCAAAATGCTGACACTCAGAGTTGTCAAGCCTTTGAAAAAATTAGTGCCTGTACTCATTGATATTTGACTAAATTTGAACGAGTCGGCTACGAAATTATAACTGCCCGAAATGTTCACATTCTCCAATATCTTCACTTTTTTAAAGGTCGAATCTCTTTTACTGAATGTTTTCATTTCAAAAAGATTCGTCAATGAATAGGTGAGGGCTGCTTGCGTGCCACCCGTCGATGGCGTGCCAAATATGGCATCTTGGTATAGATTATACACCTGTTGGAATGGATTTCTTAGGTCAGTTCGGATGCTATCTTCATAACGGCGATAATTAGGGGAATAATTGAAGCCAATGCTCGGCGTCATGGTATGCCTAATGGCTCTCAACCAACCTTTTCCAAATTGCAATGTTCCGAAAACCCTTGTAGAAAGGCTTGCCCCCATCGAAATTTGAGGCACTCGATAAAAGCCCTTATTTTTTATAGTATCCACTTTGCCATATAATAAGGTGTCGGGGCGGATAGTAAAATCGGTGCTGTCAATATTATAAAGAGTATCAGGTCTAATCAGTATTTTTTTAGGGTCAAAAGTTTTACGAAATTGCCTTAAATACCATGCTTCAGAATAAGTGATATTGGGTGATAGATTGAAATATTTAAAAAGATTAAAATTGACATTTGAACTGATGTCATGTTTTATCCCAAAATTTAAATTTTCTAACACTTTTTTAGTAAAAAGCACTGAATCCTGAGTGATGACTCGATTTTGAAGGCTTGAAGCATATTGAAAAGATACTTTTTCAAACCATTTTTCATTGCCTACGCGTTTGTTATTTTTAAATGGAAACAAGGTTTGCACCCTAAAATCCAAATTTGGTAAGCTGATAGTCATCGTGCGAGTAGCTGTGTTTTGAGAGACGTTCGCACCACCCGTCAGTGAGTAAGGTTTGCCAGGGAAGGTTTTTGTAAAACCGACATTGGAGGAAATAGTACTGGTGGTGGCGTTTCTGAAATCATTGTGAACACTGCTTTGGTAATTCGCAAATTGTTTGCTTTTACTACCCTGCAAATTGACGCTGGCGTTGAAGGTGAAGAGTGGATTGGCTCTTTGGTCTTGTGAATGTTGCCAATTCACGCTCCATGAAGGCGTGCGGTTGATATTGGCTTTTTCATCTTCATTGATAATACTGCTATAACCCAATTCAAAATTGCCTGTATATTTATATGTTTTAACGTAGTTGGAGCGAGCCCGAAGTCCCCAAGTTCCGCGCACGTAAATATCACCTTGCAGCGTCAAATCGCGCGTATCACCCAAAGGAAAATACCACCCCAAATTGCGCAAACCAAAGCCATATACTTGATTATACTCGTAATCGCGTGGAAATATCAAACCCGTTTGCTTTCCTTTCGACAAAGGAAAAGCTGCAAACGGCAACCACAAAGGCGTTGGAATATCGCCGATTATCAAATTAGAAGGACCAACGACTATTAATTTATTCGGAATCACCTTTTGTTTTGAACTATGAATCCCAAAATGCGGATGGTCGTCGCTACATGTTGTGAAAATAGCGTCAGTGCTGTAAGCAATATCATCTCTTTTGGCATCGCCCGTTTTCGTCGTATCGCCTTTGCTCGAAACAAATTTTGATAAGCCCCCATGCACATAAGCATCGTTGTATTTAGTGGTCACCTCCTTCACCACACCCTTTTGGGTACGGAAGTTGTACCTCATTTCTCCAGCAGTGAACTCTTGACTATCATCTTTAAAATTGGGCAACCCCCTCAGTTTACCGACCGAATCGGGCAAGGGTTTAGCATTAGCAATATTATTTTTTAAGTCAATGACAATATAGGCTGCGGTGAGTTTCAGCGTTTTATAATTCACATATGCTGCTCCATAAAGATGGACGAGGTTCAGCACATTATCAAAAATCATAGAGTCCTTGCTGCCATAATCTACGATAGCATCGAGCGTGTCTTTTGAATAAACGATGGTCGTTTGGATAACATCGGGCGTGTCGCGTTTCTCCTTAGCGATGCGTTTTGCGATTGAATCTGGAAAAGAAGTGGAGTTGAGTTGAGTTGGTTTTTGTTTTTTTAAAATAGAATCAGGTATCTGCGCGTTTGTACAGGTCGCCCACGCAGTAAAAATGATAAAAAAGTATATTACCTTTGCTTTCAAGGTTGAATTTATATTAATTTTGTGAAAACTCTTTAATTCCAAAAGCCATGAATTTTTTTAAAAATAGAAACATATTAATGAGGTTTTTAACATTACTCCTAACGCCTATTCTTCTTCTTTTGCCGCTTGCTAAAACGCATAACGCTGGTTTTAACGAAAATTTAACGGATGACGGCAAAGTTACACTCTCCGACGAAAACGAGAGCAAAGAATATAGAATAAAAAAAGTAGTCATTGACGCTGGTCATGGCGGTCACGACTCGGGCTGCGAATCCGACGAAGGTATGGAGAAAAAGAATACCCTCGCTATTGCCCTCAAATTAGGCAGAAGGCTCAAGGACAATTTTCCGAACATTCAAATCATCTACACCCGCGATAAGGATGAATTTATAGAGCTGCATGAACGCGCTAACATCGCTAATAAAGCCAAAGCTGACCTTTTTATCTCCATTCATTGCAATTCCTCCGACGAAGGGCAGCCGATGGGCACTGAAACCTACGTGCTGGGTATGCATAAAATGGAAGCAAATTTGGAAGTTGCTAAGCGCGAAAACTCCTCTATTTTGCTTGAAGAAGATTACCAAGAGCAATACGATGGCTTCGATCCCAACTCCAACGAAGCCTATATTATTTTCAGCCTGTATCAAAATGCTTATTTGGATAAAAGCATTTTATTTGCAAAAAATGTAGAAGAAGGTTTTAAAAATAATGCAGGACGCCGCAGCAAGGGAGTGAAGCAAGCTGGATTTGTTGTTTTGAAACAAACCACTATGCCTAGTGTACTCATTGAAACGGGTTTTTTGAACAATCGGACTGAGGGGGCGTTTATTAGCAGCGATGATGGACAAGAGACACTTGCCGAATCCATCTTTTTAGCTTTCAGTAAATATAAAAAAACAGTTGAAGTTAAAGAGGTTAAAGAGGTAAAAGAAGAAGTGGTTGTAAAAACTTCTTCTCGTTCAGAGGTAGGTCAAAGCGTAAAAGAAAAAAATGTATTGCCTCTTCAAGTAGAGCGAGCGAAAGTAGTTCCTTCAAATGCAGTCCGTACTGAGGGGGGGGCACTTTCTAAGAATATGCGAACCGAGCAAGGCAATGTAGTTTTCAAAATTCAATTAGCCATTTCAAATGTGGATGTTGCTAATTCGCCGCGCTGGAAAAATGTAGAAGATTTGGAGGTAGTGAAAGAAGGCAATATTTTCAAATATTTCAAAATAGGTTTGGAAGACTACAACGAAGCATCATCAACTTTGAAAAAAATACGAGCTTCGGGCTTTTCAGATGCTTTTATAGTGGCTTATAAAAATGGAAAACGTATAAGTTTAGAAGAAGTGAAGTAATAATAAATCGAAAATATTTCTAATTTTGCCGTCGAAAAAATAACTATTGCAAGAAGGACAACGTTTCTAAGAAAAAAAACAAAGTAATCAAAAAAAAGTCCTTCATTTTAAAATAATGAAAATATCCAACGAGACTAAAATCGGTCTATTCGCCACCCTCACAATTGCTGCTGCCTTTTGGGGGTATTTGTTTTTAAAAGGGCAAAGTCTTTTCAGCCGTTCTGTCACGCTTTATGCAGAGTTTGCTGATGCTCAACAAATCAATAAATCTTCGCCCATTTATTTTCATGGCATTGAAATAGGAACAGTATTGGATTTCTTTTTCAAGCCTGATGATGTGTCGAAAGTAACATTGGTTTTGAATTTTAAAAACAATCCAGGTATTCCTAAAAATGCTAAAGTTGTCTTGTTCAGCAATGGACTTTTAGGTGGCAAAGCCCTCAATCTTGAGTTCGCAAAGCCTTGCACCAACGGCGATTGTGCTGAAAACTGGAACTATATACAGGGCGAAACGATGGGCGCATTAGAAGCGATGATTGGCAAACCAGAATCCTTCGACCCATATGTGGACAAAGCAACAAAAGGTCTTGATGTTCTTTTTGATTCACTGTCAGTGAGCCTCAAAGACCCCGACAATGAGGTAGGGAAAAGCCTTCGTGATATTCAAATTACCTTAATCAATCTCCGCCAAACAACGATGGTTTTAAGCAAACTCATGGCAGCTTCGTCGGGTAGCCTCAATGCCTCAATGAAAAATGTAGAGTCTATTACAAGCAATTTGAAAGCTAATAATGATAAAATTGCCGGTTTATTCAGCAATTTGAATGATGTAGCATTGAAAGCCAATACGGTTGATTTTGGCAATATTAACAAAGCGACTGAGGGGGTCAGCGAAAGCATTCTTGAATTAAAAAATACGCTGAATGAAACCAAAGCTGGCTTGAACCAATTGACAACGACTATAAAAAATGTTAATACAGGTCAAGGCACATTGGGTAAATTAGCCACTAACGATAGCGTTTATTATAGCCTCAATATGACCCTGTTGCAAACGCAGGCTCTCATGCAAGACCTCAGATTGAATCCAAAACGGTATGTGAATCTGAATCCTTTCAGAAAATACAAACCTTACAAAGTGCCTTCACAAGATCCGCTGATGGATACTCTTGAAATGCGGTATCAAAATTATTTAATTAAGAAAAAATAGTTTCGTGATTGAAAAAAGCCATCCGTACAGAATATGCTGAAAAAGGCGTGGAGGAATACTACAAAACCCACGCTGATGTGTACGAGAACCCTCATTTTCCTTACATCAAATCATTATTAATTCAAAATCAAGAACGAATTGATTACTCACGCGTGCTTGATTTTAGTTGCGGCGGCGGTGAAGTGACCCTCATTTTATCTGAATTGATGCTTTCTGATGAAGAAATAAATCCTCAAAAAAAAGACAATCGGTTTTTAGGTTGCGACCCTTTTACATTCAAATTGTATGAAAAAAATACAGGCTATCGGTGCTTACCACTCAGTTTTGAAGATGTGGTAAAAGGTAAAATGACCCCCTCAGTATCAGCCCCTTTTTCAGCCATTATTTGCAGTTTTGGGATGCACCTTTGCCCCGAAAAAATGCTGTATTCGTTAGTGTATCAACTGTTTATGTATTCAAAAAATATTATAATCATCACGCCTCATAAGCGACCACAATTAGAAAAACTCAGTGGGGTAGAATTGATTTTTGATGATTTTGTTTTGACAGAAAGAGGCAAAAAAGTATTTTTAAAAAGTTATCAATTCAGGTAACTCCTAAATATTCGCCCCAGAGGGGCAAAATGTCGGTAGTTAAAAAACATAAAATGGATTTAAATCAAATACCCAAAATAAAGCACCTCGATAGCGGCAATTTTTTCCTCATCGCAGGACCTTGCGCTATTGAAAGCGAAGATATGGCGTTTGAAATTGCTGAAAAAATCAGTAAAATATGTGAGAAGTTGCAAATTCCTTACATCTTCAAAGGCTCATATCGCAAAGCCAATCGCTCTCGTATAGACTCATTTACAGGCATTGGCGATGAAAAAGCATTGAAAATATTAGGTAAAGTGGCTTCCACTTTTGGTTTGCCAACCACCACCGACATCCATGCCGACGAAGAAGTGGCAATGGCTGCGGAATATGTAGATGTACTTCAAATTCCTGCTTTTCTTTGTCGCCAAACCAGCCTTTTGGTAGCAGCAGCGAATACAGGTAAAACGGTCAATATCAAAAAAGGGCAATTTGCTTCAAGCGAAACAATGGCTCATGCGATGCAAAAAGTATTGGATAGTGGCAATAATAAAGTGATGCTGACGGAGCGCGGCAACACTTTTGGCTATCAAGATTTGGTGGTGGATTATCGCAATATCCCTGAAATGCAGCAGATGGGCGCGACGGTTATTATGGATTGTACGCACTCTCTCCAACAGCCCAATTCAAAAACAGGCGTTACAGGTGGCAAACCAGCTTTGATTGAGACGATTGCCCGAGCGGCTGTTGCCGTTGGCGTGGACGGTCTTTTTATCGAAACACATCCCGACCCCTCAGTAGCGAAGAGCGATGGAGCGAATATGCTGCCGTTGAATCAGTTGGAATCTTTATTAGAACGCTTGGTAAAAATTAGAAAGGCAATACTGTAGTAGTTTATCTCAATATCAATAATATCTCAACACCTCATGCGAATCTCATTCAGCCGTTGCTGTGCAGCTTGTATTTTTGGCAATGATTCAGAGTAGTCAATAATATTCCACACGATAATTTGATTATTATCGCCCCATTCAACGCGCATAAACGAGCAATCGAATATGCCATCAATCGAATTAGTGATGGAAGATATTCGGGGTAGAAAAATCTCAGGGCTACTCAATTCGAGCAATTGAATAATAGGGAAAAGGCTATT
Source organism: Saprospiraceae bacterium (assembly GCA_043744275.1). Classification (GTDB taxonomy): domain Bacteria; phylum Bacteroidota; class Bacteroidia; order Chitinophagales; family Saprospiraceae; genus JAAFJT01. The sequence goes on along the minus strand of JAYTUY010000193.1, from coordinate 2,046 downwards.
TAAAAAATCTGACCACTCAGTAGCAGGATAATGCTTGAGATGAAGGGTTGAAAATATAGTATCCGTACTTTCTAAAATATAACCACGCCAATCCATGAGGATTTGTTGATGGGTGGATGTGCTTTTTTTTTCACTTTTTGTTTGAGTACTATTCATTATACATTTGGAGTTCGGTGCAATAAGCGTTTGCCCATTTCAATAAATAATTCTTCTACATTTTCGCCTGTTTTTGCGCTGGTTGAATAATCAAACGGGCGGGCTAATTCCTGGCGAATTGTTTCCAATTGCTCTTCAGTGATAAGGTCTTTTTTATTGGCGACAATAATAATAGTGCCATTGGGAAGTAAATCTCTTAAAAACTGAATATCAGATTCCAGATTGACAAAGGTGAGTGGGCGACTCAAATCCATCACATAAATAATACCACTGGCACCTAAAAAATAGGAAGCAGGCACCTTGTCTTGCGATACTTCACCCGCAACGTCCCAAACCATCATCGAAATGGATTCGTCATCTATTTTAATCGTTTTATTATTGACTTTAACTCCAATAGTTGTCAAATACTTATCACTGAATTGCTGATAAATAAATCGGTTGAATAACGATGTTTTCCCAACGCCAAAACTGCCTGTTAGGATGATTTTTTTACTAATCATAAGTTAAAAATTAATTAGACTTTTGCTTCAATCGCATAGTTTGCGGACTATTTCTTTGCGGCAAGATGAAATGCTCTTCAAGCAATTGCGAGATACGGTTTTGCGATTCGTCGGTTACTTCCGCCACTCTTATATTATCTGTTTTATCAATAAAATCTATAATCTGACCCCTCAGTATTTCTGATTCTGAGGTGGATACACTGCCACTTAAAGCCAAAGCAAAGTAGTAAAATGGGTAATTTTGTAGCAAAATACGATAAGTGCCGTATTGAATCATCTCCAAATCTTCATTATCGCGCTCAAAAGCATCCTCAACAAAAGACTTAATGGCAGTCAACATACCGGCAACCACATCTCGATTGACGGAAGGAAAAAGGGCAGCACTGCCAAACATCAAACCCGAATCGCGCTCAATCACGAATATTTCTTCCAATATAGGCTTGTCTGCTGCTGCAATGAGCATTTCAGCCGTTTTGACACCCAAAATACGATTTTTGACGTGCTTAACAAATCCTTGCCGAGAAAAAATACCATTTATTTGAGCATCAATGCCTTCTTTCAATTGTTGCATTTGAAGATTCACAAATTTCGTAATCATTTTGCCCATGACGGGATAAACAATGTCCAAAATTTGTTGCTGCGAATCTTTCAATTTTTGCTCTATCAAACGGTCAACAATTTTAGCATATTCTTTGGGGAAGTTATGCTTCAAAAAATCCAAATGCTCTTCAATAATAGGATTGACCCTGCCAGATAGGAGCGACTTATTGTTCAGAATCTCTTGCAATTCTGTCAACGTACTTCTATCTTCTTTGAGCAAAATCTCGCGGAGTTGGCTCATCAGTTGTACTTCACTATCCGATTTTTGATTGACCACTTGATTCATTTTATCGGCATATTTATCGCCGTAAACTGTTGTGAATGAATGGGTTATATATTATTTCCCTTTTAATTTTTTACTGACTTCAATGAGCATATCTGCCAAATCAGATTTGTCATTTTTACTCATATTGTGCATTTGAGTATTGATGGTATCTACATGTTGAGCCAATAATTTTTCGAGCCTATCGAAACGCGCATTCATGTCGCGTTCAAGGTTCGCCAAACGTTGACGAGTGGATTCTTCATTTTCATTGATATGATTCGTCGTGTTCGTGAAACGCTCTTCATATTCAATTATTTTCGGACCCATGATAATTTCGCGCAGCAATGTCATATCGCCGAATATACCCATGCCACCGTTTACAGCAGGATTCGCATTGTTAGTTTCTTTTTCTTTCTGAGACATGTTTTTTAATTAATTCAAGTTGCTAGTTAATAAATTGATCTACCAAATGAGCAAAGAGCATCATGACGACCTTCAAAATGAAACCTTTTTGAGATACCGCAT
>JAYTUY010000192.1:0-17656 GCA_043744275.1 Saprospiraceae bacterium | reverse complement strand
TTCTTAGTTCTGTAAACATCCAACTAAGATAATTCATATAATCATTATTTCAAAGAACTTGTGCGTAGTCGACACGGTTGCGAACCCTCGTAAAGTTTTTCTAAAAATATATAAATCGAATTACTCAGTATTTTGCCTTTTTCTTCTATATAAAATCATCAAAATACTGAGGGGGTGCTAATTTAGAATGCTTTAATTTTTACCAAACAAGCGTTTGGTAAAATTAAAATATTAAGTTTAAACCGAAAATAAACGATTTTGCCTTAGGATAACTCAAATAATCAATGCCATAAGATGAAATACCATTGATTGTTCTGTCTGTATTTACCTCTGGGTCGTAGCCATCATATTTGGTGATGAGCCATAAATTTTGACCCGTCGCAGAGAGCCTAACAGTTGAAATCCATTTACTAATACCCAATGCTTTTGGATTGATATTATAACCCAAAGTGAGGTTATTTAATCTAAAAAATGCCCCATCTTTCAAGTATCTTGAAGAAACGGGCGCACTATTATTGATGGACTCCTTGGTAGAAGCAACCGCCTCAGCAGTGGTATTGATGCCTTTTGACAATCTTAATTTATAGAAATTTGAATTAGCCGTATTATCATAAATTTTATTGCCTGATACGCCATTGAAGTTTACAGCTAAATCAAAACCTTTGAAAGCGACATTTCCATTCACATTAAATTGCTTTTTAGGCAAAGCAGTGCCGACAGCAATACGGTCTTTATCCGTGACGATACCATCGCCATCAACATCTCTGAAAGTGCTGATGCCTTTATCGTCAAAACCTGTAAAATCTTTTAAGAAAAAAGTACCTATTGGCTGTCCATTCACATAACCATTAATTGTAGCCGAGGTCAAACCCGAACCCGAAGCTGAACCCGAAGGAATAACCGAGTAAGGCGAATTATTCACAACATTGTCAATAAATGTAATATTGCCGCCAATATCGAACCTAAAACCGCTCGGACGCTTGAAATGGTAGTATAATTCAAACTCTAAACCTTTGTTCGTGATGGTCATATCCTTCACATTCGTCCAAGTGGTACTGGCAGGTTGAACAGGGTCAGCAGGAATAACTTCTAATAAAATATCATTGGATTCTTTATTAAATACATCAATTGTACCTGAAATCGCTCCATTGAACAAGCCAAAATCAAGACCTAAATCCATCTGAGTAGAGGCTTCCCATTGAATATCGGGATTGGCTAAGCGCGTGTAGGACGTACCTGCAGGATATGCGCCAGTTGGGTACAACGGATAACTCGCCGTGCCTGAAACTTGAGAAGTGAATAAAGGCTGTGTGATTTTAGACGGTATCTCTTGATTGCCCGTGCGACCCCAACCAGCCCTCAATTTCAAATCACTGAACGCTGAGGATTTCAGAAAATCCTCTTGTGCAATACGCCAACCGACTGAAAACGAAGGGAATATACCATATTTATTATTCGCTCCAAACTTAGAAGAACCATCCGCCCGAACAGTAGCCGTGACTAAATATTTATCTTTATACTGATAATTCAATCGAGAGAAATAGGATTGCAATTCGTTGATGACAGCAAAACCGCCCGGTTTATTATTGGCTAAAGTCAAATCTTGACCTAACCCAGGGTTATATTGAGGTTCAATGCTTGAAATTGGGAATTTATTGATGCTATAGCTTCGTCCTTGAAAAAATAGCTTCTGATATGAATGACCGACCAATGCTGTAAAATCATGATTGTTTTTCGACAATGTGTAAGTTAAATAATTTTCAATCAACTTGTTCCGATTGATTAGGTTAATGGTTTCGAGACGACCATCTTGTTGAGGAACAGCGTTTGGTAAGGATTGAATATCCCGTGTTGAGGTTGAATTATCAATACCAAAATTAAGTCTATAAACCAAGCCTTTAATGATGGTAAAAGAAGGCGAAATACTACCCACAACTCGATTAATAGTCGTAATATCCTTTTCCAAATCCAGCGTTATCAAGGGATTTGTACCACTTTGATACTTAAAAGGCAAGCCTTGCGCATCGTAAGCTGGATATGTCGGATTGGTGGTTATGGCGTTGCCAATCATAGACCCAATAGGAGGGCGTTCATTTTTGGTATAAGTGGCGTTCAAATTCACATCCACAGTCAGCCTATCTTCCAAAAGTTTTTGAGTGACATTTATGCGCCCTGTATAGCGGTCTAATTGGTTCTTTTTCAAAATTCCTTCTTGATCTTGAAGCCCCAAAGACGCATAATAAGTGAGTTTATCAGCTCCACCACCAAAGGAAAGGTTGTGGTTTTTGGTATAAGCCGTTCGCGTTATTTCTTTTTGCCAATCAGTATTGGCTTTCAAATCTTCGAGAACACCGCCTACTTTAGGCACTTCTGCTCGGTATTGGTCGGCAGTAAATATTTCCAAAGGTCTGGCAAGATTAGAAATACCATAATTGGTAGAGAAATTTAAAGTAGAAACCCCTGCTTTACCTTTTTTAGTGGTAATTAAAATAACGCCATTCGCACCGCGCGAACCATAAATAGCCGTCGCCGAAGCATCTTTTAAAACATCAATGGCTTCAATGTCTTGCGGATTGAGGAAATTAAGTGGATTGGTAGCACCACCCGTGCTTGAATTGTCCAAAGTGATACCGTCCAAAACAAAAAGCGGTGTACTACCTGTGCGAACGCCGCCCGGTCCTCGTATGGTAATGCCTTGAATGCCGCCAGGTTCACCACTTGCAGAGGTAACATTCACACCTGCCATTTTACCTTGCAATAATTGCTCAGGCGAGTTGATTATGCCTCGGTTAAATTCAGAGTTTTTAAGGGATTTGACTGCACCCGTCATATCCTTTTTAGTAGCACTGCCATAGCCGATAACCACTAATTCGCTCAAAGCACTGGCAGAACTCACAAGGCTGACATTAATCACCGATTGGTTATTAACAGATACTTTTTGAGTTTCAAAGCCAATAAAAGTGAATGATAATACGGCATCGGATGGGGTAGTGAGGGCAAAATTGCCATCTACATCCGTAATAGTGCCTTTGTCTGTTCCTTCCACGCGAATACTCACGCCTACTAAAGGTTCGTTGTTTTCGCTCGACGTTACTTTGCCCGTAATATTGATGTCGGCAAGTTTAAACAATTTGTTGGGTGGAGAAAAGGCGAAAGAAAAATAGGTTGAAAAGAAGAAAAGTCCGCATAAAATGAACTTGAAAAGTGAAGTTTGTTTTTTTGTTTTCATAACATTCAATTTAATAATTTTGGTTAATTATGGAAAAGTGAGCGTGTAAAATTTCATAGTATTCTTTGAATTCAATTTGGTTGAAATTCTAATAAAGATAGAGGTAAATTTGAATTAATGGTCATTCAATTGAGAAATTTAATCTAAAATTAAACTGGCGATTAAAAGTTGTTATATTCCGCTACCAAACCGAAATCCCCAATCCGAAATCCGAAATATACTGAGGGGGTATATAGAAATTATACATTACATTTGGGTTTCTATTTGAAAACTAAAACAAACCAATTTTTAACATATTATGATAAAAGAATCTTATAACTGTTTTGACTTCAATGATAAAACAGAATTTTTTTTTGCCAGTGAAGGTTCGCAAGGTAAAATCCTAAAAGGAATTGCATTTACTTATATGGAAAACAATCTGTGGAATTTAGCTTTTGGCGACGTACACAATGGTGATATTGACGATTCCGTTGTATCTAATAACCACGATATAGTGAAACTCATTAGCACTATTGCCAAAGTTGTTTATGATTTTTCAAATGAATATCCTTTAAGACACATTTTAATTCAGCCAGTTGATGAAAAAAGAAAAAAATTATATAATCATGTTTTTCGTAGAAACTATAATGACATTAATTTAGTCTTCTATATTATAGGTTTTATAGAAGATTTTGATGAGGATTATTTTCCTGAAAAATTTTATGATAAATTCAAATTAAAACGTAAATTTGTAAAATGAAAAATAATGAAAAATAATGAAAAATAATGAAAAAAGTAAATCTATGACTTACGAAGAGGCTTTACAAGACCCTTCTATGGCTGATTTTCATGAAATTATAAAACGCTTTCAAACAACACCACACAGCCAAATATTTCCTAAAAAACATGAAATGGCATTACTAAGTATAGTTGAAATAAATACTCGAAAATTATTCATAGAAAAGCCTAATATGCCTTTGAAAACAGTGTTAACGACTGTTTTTGAGCCACTCACGGATGATATGCCAGCACCCTTAGTTTTAAAATTAACAAAAAAAATCATTCAAAAATGGGAAAGTTTATCTGCTACTTTATCTCAAAATAATGAAGTTTTGACGACTGCTTAATGTCTTTCTTTCTTGAAATTTCTAAGATTAACTATAAATAATGGCTTGATGGATAATATCTATCAAGCCATTTTTCATTGGCTGTTATCCTTTCTCTATCAACTCAAAACTTTAAAGTTGCAGGCAGGTATTTCGCTAACAAATCTTGATAGTAGGGTTTTAAAGCTTCTGTATCAGGTGGCACAGGTGCTTTTGAATACAAATCATAAGGATTGAACAGCTTCACCCATTTAAACATTTCGCGGTCATGATCGTCCATCAAATGCTCGTAGGCATGCTCACGATGCTGTGCATAAAATGAGTGATAGCGCATCATATACAAAGCTTCTTCGGGCATATAATCTTTCATCATTTGATATAAATACTCATCGTGACCCCATGACATGTCCACATTTCGCAAGCCACAATTCGGTTCATAAATGCCATATTTTGTATTGAATCTTTCATCTTTCGTATCAGGATTGGCTTCAAAATATTCAGGATAGACGATTTTATCCGACGGTTTACAACCCACAGGAAATGTATCACCCACGACTGCCCATTGAGGCTCGCCGAATAGGCAAAGCACCTTGCCCATATCGTGCATCAAACCCGTCAGTACAAACCAATCGGGATGTCCATCAGCGCGAATGCATTCTGAGGTTTGTAAAAGATGTTGCCATTGGTCAAGGCTTGTATCAGGATCAGAATCGTCCACAAGCGTATTGAGGAAATCAAAAGCTGTCCAAATAGGCATCTCTTTTTTATCAAATTTCAAGAACTCGGCTTGCTTTTTCTTAACAAAATCATAGGTTTGATACTTATGATTGAGCCTGTAAAACTCGCGCACGGTATCGCGTTCAGGCGTATCGTAATTGCGGAATTCTTCTTTGCTTTTAGCAGGTATATGCGGTTCGGGATAGCGTATTAGCACATCATCTTCCCATTCTTCGATGCTGGCTAAAGGGGCTATTTCTTTTTGAGTAAAATCCATTGTCTGATTGTTTTTTATAGAAATGAAATAATATCCGTCTAAGATATTTGGTTTATTTCATTTAAAAAAACTACCAAGTGATTGTATGACTAAAAACTCATTGCAAACGTTTGCAATAATAAATTGCCCGAAATTTTTTACAAATAATTTGATAATAAATTGCGTAACCGATAAGTTACGCATATATTTGTAACTGAATGGTTACATAAAACAATTTATATAATGAGGAGAGACGTATTTCAAGCAATTGCCGACCCAACGAGAAGAGATATTATTAAACTTATTGCTCACAAGCGTTTGAATTTGAATGCAATTGCTGATAATTTTGAAGTAAGTAGACCTGCTATTTCAAAGCATATTAAAATACTAACTGAATGTGGTTTAATAGTCATTAAACAATATGGAAGAGAAAGATTTTGCGAAGCGCAACTCGAAACGCTCAATCAAGTTTCAAGCTGGGTAGAACAATATAAAACCTTTTGGGCAATCAAACTCGATGCTCTTGAACAGCATTTATTTGAACATGAAACCAGTATTATTCAACCTAAAATAAAAAAAAGTAAAAAATCATGAACCATCAACCAATCATCGTAGAACGCGTTTTCAAAGCAACTGTTTCAAAAGTTTGGAAAGCTATTACAGATAAAAACGAAATGAAAAGCTGGTATTTCGACCTTGCAGAATTTAAACCTGAAGTTGGTTTCAAGTTCCAGTTTCTCGGTGGTAAAGAGAACGATGTCCAATATCTGCATCTTTGCGAAATAACCGAGGTGATTGTCAATAAAAAACTGACTTACAGTTGGCGATACGATGGTTATGTAGGCAACTCCTTTGTCACTTTTGAATTATTTGACCAAGGTGACAAAACCTTATTAAAGCTCACACACGAAGGCGTTGACTCCTTCGATAGCAACAATCCTGACTTTGCAAAAGCAGATTTTGTTGAGGGTTGGACTCATATTATTCATACATCATTGAAGGATTATTTAGAACCCTCTATCTCAAAGTAGATGCCCTAATAATCAATTCAGGCGGCAAGACAATTTTATCCGCTTGCAAAATATGCGAATCCAAACGTGTCAAAAACAAGCGGGCTGCCTCTTCACCAATCAATTTGCTGGAGCGATTGACAGTCGAAAGGGCAGGATTGAAATAAGATGAAAAAGGTGAATTATCAAATCCAATAACCGCTACTTGCGCAGGAATGGAAAAACCCATTTCAATAATGACTTGCATAGCCGCTATCGAAACATAATCATTCACGCCAAAAATACCATCGGGCGGTTGAGGCAATGACATGAGCCGCCGCGTAGGCATCACCGCACTCTCCGCTTTAAAATTGGAATGACCGATGAGTTCTTCATCAAACGAGATATTATATTTTTCCAAACAATCTCTATAACCCTTAAAACGCCTTTCTGATACCGTCAAACCATTGGGTCCTTTCAGATGTGCAATTTTTCGGCACCCCCTCAGTATCAGATGCTCTGTGGCGGTAAATGCGCCCAAATAATCATCAACCGTCAAGCTGCTGGCTTCAACGCCATCATATTCGCGGTCAATAAAAATGAGTGGAATATGCCTTTGTAGGATACTTTCAAGGTGTTCGTAATGCCCTGAATCGTAAGTTTCTTGAGAAACCGATAAAAAAATACCCTCTACACGGTTCGCCAAGAGTTTTTCAACATATTCTTTTTCAAGCGCATAACTTTCATTGGTCACGCAGATAGTCATTAAATACCCTCGTGATTGCAATACGGATTGCATCCCCTCCACCATTGCCGTTTCATGAAAATGACTAATCGTCGGCACAATCACGCCCAATGTTCCCGACTTACTGTGCCGCAAACCCACTGACAAAGTATTGCGTTGATACCCCATTTTCAAAGCATATTCCTGTATATTCTTCCGCGTTTCGTCGTTAATCAACGGATGATTGCTCAAGGCTCGTGATACTGTAGAGGGCGAGCATTTGAACTTTCGAGCTATGTCTTTTATGGTGATTGGGTGGTTCATGGTTTAAAAATAATAGAATTTTTATTTTATATTTGCGATAACATGTTTTAAATTGGATATTTATTTTTAACAATTTATGCGAATAATGGGTTGAAGTAATCGCGGAGCGATTGAAAGTGAATAACCTTCGATGCAATCGAAGGGTTAAAGTGAAATAGTGCTTTAACTGCGAAGCAGTTAAATGTAAAATAATCAGTCATTGATAATATTTCACGTTCAACTGCTCCGCAGTTATGCCCTTTTTTTACAACATTATCTCCCTGATTAGCATCAGGGGTTATTCACATTCAATCGCTCCGCGATTATTTAACCAATTAGTAGTTTATTTCAATTCATATTTTTAAACAACAACCTAATAAAAATCTAAAACAATGAAAAAAGCATTTCCCATCGCTTTAATTTTTACATTATTCCTTACAAACTGCAAGCAAGACGATAAAAAGCCCTTGCTTTTCGGCAAATGGCAAGCTGTGTCATGGAAAGTGAAAGGTGTTGAATCTGGACGAGATTTTAAGTCTGTTCATTTTGAATTTATGCCTGATGATACCTATTCAACAGCTTATGGAGGTCAAAATGAAAAGGGCATTTATCGTTTAGCAGGCGATAAACTTTATACAACAGGTGAAAACAAAATTGAAAAAATGGTCAAATTATCCACTTTTACAGCCGATACCATCGTCATGGATATGAATCGGGTAGGGGATTCAGAAGCATTAATATTGGTGAAAAGATAATGAGAGTAAAGCACATGAGAAAGGCTGTCTTTTTGAGACAGCCTTTTCGTAAAGTCAGTGTGAAATAATCTGTTGCCATTACCATAAAGGCTTCGGATGCGTTTTAGAGTCTACAGGGAAATATTTTGAGTTTTAAAAAAGTAGTTTTGCGAAAGTGTTTGAAATATACATATTAAGACGATGTTTTATAAAAAAGTAACATGATTCATACTTAAAAAAGAGAAAACTGTTTATTCGGCTCGTCTTCAATAAAAGTAGGACCCCTCAGTATAGCTTCAAAATTTTCCTTTATTTTTTCAATAAAATACTTTGCTAATTCAGGTGCTTTCAGATTATCAGGTTCATGTGTGAAAAAATATACTTCATGAAGCCCCCCCTCAAACCATTTTTTTAACCTTAAAACCCATTCATCCAACCTTGTAAAATCCGTTGGATGCAAATTGTTCCCAACAAACCGAATCACAACAGAGCCAGTAGTCAATCTTTGATGCAACACATCGCGTCTACCTGCCACATCTGTTATCACAGGACTCACCAAATTATCTTCAAGTAATTGAAATATTTTATCAAAATGATGAGGATTAGAAAACCAGTCTTCATGTCGAATTTCAAGAGCTAAATGCACATTTTTAGGAAAATTTCTTAGAAATGCATCCAATATTGATAGATTTTTATATTGAAAATGAGGCGGCATTTGCATAAAACAGACACCTAATTTTTCTTCTAAACCCAATACTGCTTCGCAAAATTCAGCCGTCAAACCTGTTCCAAAACCTAAATTATGTGAATGGCTAATCGTTTGAAGCATTTTAGGAGCAAAACGAAAATCGGCTGGTGTGGCATCATACCATTTTTTTATGTCCAATACTGAGGGGGTACGGTAGTGAGTGGTATTCATTTCAATCGTATTGAATTGACGACTATAATGGTGCAAATAATCAGGCGGCTTAGTACCTTTTGGATAAACAAGTCCAATCCATTCTTTCATGACCCAACCTGTGCAACCCACATACACACGCGGCAGACCTACACGTTTGGGCAGACCCCTCAGTATTTTGAGGGTTTCGGGATGGTCGGGTGGGAGTGTGAAATTCACATTTTTGATATTAGTTAGCTTGCCGAAATCCATGTGCTTGTTTTATTCGATGATTTAACTAAATTTGCGTCCCCTAAATAAATAGACTAAACAAATAAAGAGGTGATTGTTTGTAATTTTAATAAAAATAATTACCTTGTATAAGTTTTTTATAAAAAATCCTAAACCAAAATATGGGTTGGTTCAAACGTCTACAAGAAGGCATCAAAACTGCCACAGTTAATAAAAAAGAAGCACCAGAAGGCATTTGGTATAAATGCCCGAAATGCAGCGAAACATCTACAATGAAGGAGTTTCGGGAGAATTTTTACAAATGCCCGAAATGCGATAATCACACGCGAATAGGTTCACGTGAATATTTTAAACTGATATTTGATGAAAATTCTTTTGAAACCCTTTTTGAAGAGGTGGTTTCAAAAGACACCTTGAAATTTACTGATACCAAAGCCTATCCCGATCGTTTGGTAGAAGCCTATAAAAAAACGGGCTTGACAGATGCCATATCAGTAGCAGAAGGAAAAGTGAACGGTAAACCATTAGTGATTGCTTGTATGGATTTTAGTTTTATAGGCGGTTCGATGGGCTCAGTCGTTGGTGAACGCATTGCGAGAGGCATTCAGCAAAGTCTTAAATCGAAAGCTCCGTTTATGATAATCTCCAAATCAGGTGGTGCTCGCATGATGGAATCCGCTTTTTCACTCATGCAAATGGCTAAAACATCCGCTCAACTCACCCGATTAGCCAAAGCTGGTATCCCATATTTTTCATTGATGACTGATCCGACAACAGGCGGTGTAACTGCCAGTTTTGCTATGCTCGGCGACATCAATATGTCTGAACCAGGCGCATTAATTGGCTTTGCTGGTCCTCGCGTCATTCGCGAGACCATCAAACGAGACTTACCCGAAGGCTTCCAATCCGCTGAGTTTTTAATGGATAAAGGTTTCGTAGATTTTATCGTCAATCGAAAAGATTTGAGAGATACGATTAGCGATTTAATTCATCTTTTTCATAAATAATGCTCATTTTCAAAGCATTTTCCTTAGAAAAAGAATAAATATACCCAGCCCACAAAATCAAAACAAACTGAATCGGTAGGCGTATCAATGCCAGTTGATGGCTGCCGATAGCAGGTGTTTCTGAAAAAACATCCATGATATGCAGGGGTAAAAATATGCACATTAATCCTAAAATGCCAAGCGTTGCCCACGTGCGAAATGCAGGTATGAATACGCCCACGCCGACAACTATCTCTAAAATACCAGCTAAATAATTCACCGCTTCTTTGGGCATAAAGTCTGGAATGAAGGGAAAAAACATGGCGGGTTTTAAGAAGTGATTGATGCCTGCCATTATCATAAAAGCACCGAAGAGAAATGTTAAAATGAGTTTAAAGATTTTCATAAATTTGAATTTCGTTTTTTGTCATTCAGCAGGAATCTCTTTTACCCTAAAGAATGCCCAAAAGAGATGCCTGCTGAATGACAAAAACTGTGTTTTAATTCACCACAAGTTGCTTTGCAAAAACTTTTTCCCCTTGCAAAACTCGCACAACGATTACCCCTTTAGCATAAGTACTCACGTCAAACCGTTGACTATAATTGCCATCAAAATCACTGAGAGTTTGTTGAAAAAGCACTCTGCCACTAACGTCATATATTGCAACAGTAGTCGGCACAGCATCGGCTTGAAATTGAATATTCACCATATCTCGAATGGGATTGGGAGAAGCAGTAAAATTATCCAACTTTAACAATTTGCCTTCGCTTAAATCAATCTTTGCTGCATCAGTTTGGGCTTCCGTCACCACTATCACATTATCATCTTTTGGTTTACAAGCTTTTAAAGTAGCTTTTATTTCAAACGGCGTATTATTACGCATATATGCCACCCGTACTTTTTCTTTCACTTTATATTTAGCAATTTCATCCCAAACCTCTTGATGGGTTTTTACAGTCATACCATTTATCGCCGTAATCACATCGCCCAATTGCATATCACTTTCCTTTGCAGCACTGAGGGGGGTAAAATCTCTAATGATTGACCCGATTTGAGTGCCTTCTCTAAAGGTTGAACTATAAACACCCAAGCAGGCTTCTTTTTCTTGAGTTTTATAATTCCAAGCATCTTCTGATTGCCCGACGGTAGCAATGATGGTTTTCGTTTGACCATCGCGCATATATTTGACCTGAATTTTATCATTTGGTTTGGTTGTCTTCATAAAAACCGAAACATCGTGGAATGTATTAATTGTGGCATTATTCAATTGTAAAAGCATGTTGCCCTCTTTCAATCCCGCTTTAGCAGCTCCAGAATTGCGCGTAATGCTAACATTTACGCCTGACTCATTTTCAGACTTGTTTTGGATTTCGCCCACACCTAAAAAGCCTTGTTTTTCTTTTTTGTATGAGGCTTGATTGTCGTTATTATGGTTATAATTGTAAGAGTAATGCTTTGCATAATTATTATTTCTGTTTTCATTGCGGTTTTCAATTAAATCCTCATTATCGCCTATTTTCACAATGGGATTGACGACCCCCTCAGTATTTTCTTTGACATATTTTTCAATGTCAAAGTTTTCAGTTTCTTTACCTGTTTTTACAACTATTTTAGTAATTTTTGCACCTTGAGCGTCTCTACCTCGAATAGTGACAACTACTTTTTTTTCATTTTTACTAAGCATTTCCTGTGCTGATGTAACTGTACTAATGAATAGTAACATTATGAAAAGCACTGGCAATTGGAGAGTGTATTTTTTTTGCATGACTGTTTAATATTTTAATGGTGAGTAATATTAATCAAGACAGTTATTTTTTTAAAGTGTTGCATGAATTGTTTAAATAAAAAATGTCTCCCCCTCAGTATTAAATCTCCATTCGTCGTTTTTTCGTAAATTTAAATAATGACAACTCAACTATTTAATGAACAAACATCCTTACATGATGACAAAACAAAATAATTTTACCAACAGCATTCTATTTTTAATGTGCTTTGCCTTTTCAAATGCATCAAAAGCACAGATAAATGATACAATTTCACTCAATTCAAACTGGGAGTTGCAGTCAACAATGGATTTAACTCCTCCAGATGCTTCAGTTTTAGGGCAGAAAATACCAAAAGGTAGCATGAATACCCAATTACCGAATGCTCTTTTCAACATATTGAGGGAAAAAGGCGCGGTTGAAGAAAATATTTCACCAAAAAATTTGGCGCAGCTACAGTGGCTAAAACAGGAAGATTGGCTTTTTCAACGGCATTTTGATATAGATGAGTTCGGATTTGATGCCAATCAAATTAATTTATTACTAAAGGGAATAGATACTTATGCACAAGTTTTTGTTAATGGCATCTTAGTTTTTAATACAGATGATGCTTCAAAAAAATGGTCTGAGGATATTAAGCCACATTTACAACTACAAGGTAATTTGCTCAGTATATACTTTGCTGCTAAGTACAATACTTTATTATCCTCCCAAAAAGAAAAAGAGGCGATTCATGACAATTTTGCACAATCCCCTGGCATACAATCTGTTGATTTACATTTTGTTTATGGCTTAGATAATAAAGAAAAACAGATTGTTGATAATAATAAACCAGTTGTTGTTAATTCTAAATCAGTTGAGCCACCAAAACAGGCTGTTGATAATAACAAACCAGTTGTTGTTAATTCTAAATCAGTTGAGCCACCAAAACAGGCTGTTGTAGATAACAAAGATGTAACATGGCAATATAATATTGAAGATAATATTTTTAAATTAACAGTCATCAACGGGCGTTCTATAAAAGCAACGGGCTATTTCTTTTTGGATGTTTTAGATGGAAAAGGCAATCAATTGTATGTAGATATGCGCTTTATGTCTGCCGAATCAGGCAGTTCATTTGAGTTTTACAAACAGAATTTAAAGACATTTCTGCAAGGGCGACCATTAGAAGATATTGAAATTGTGTTGCGGTGGCGAGATGAAGCTCAAAAGCCTCAAGAACTTAAAAAAACCTTTCATTTAACGGATTCAAAAAACGTGAGTATTAAGTAACAAGATTTTACTCAATACTGAGGGGGGGGACAAGGTCTAAGTTGGTTGCTTTGAACCACGAATTGACGAATTTTACGAATTAACTAATCGTAGATTGGTAAAGTTTGGCTAATCTACGTGCAATCTACGATTAGTTAATTCGTAAAACTTCGTCAATTCGTGGTTCAAAATAAAAGTGTACAGAAGTAAATCGTCAAGTCATTTCTGATTATAATTTTCTGAAAACAACTATCACCAAGTCATTTCTGATTATAAATTTTTGAAAATAACTATCTCCAAGTCATTTCTGATTATAATTTTCTGAAAATAACTATCGTCAAGTCATTTCTGATTATAAAATTCAATCTTTCAGCTTTTTTTATCTCAATAAAAGACCCCCTCATTATAGAGCCGTTTGAAAGCTTTTATACTGAGGGGGTCAATCATTTTTTATATTTAACCTTTGAAGTCGAAGACTTATATGATACTACAGAAAATCAATTTTGCAAATAATTCAATTTAATTAAAGCATTTTTCACTGCTCTTCTAAATTTTAAATAAGACGGAAGGTTTTTTAAACTATCAATCCTGATTTTTTGAGATAGTGGCATATAAATTTCTCCAATACGAGGAATATTTCTTCTACTTGAGTAATTTGTAAAAGCTATTTTAATAGCGTTATTAATTGTTTCTTTAGGGTCACTTATTTTTTCAATTTGATTAATTCTAGGTAACCTAAGTTCGGAATTGGATTTATCTGTTCCAATTTCGTCTTTGAAAACGTCAATATCTGCGAGCATCCATGCTTCAGTCATGTAAACTGGAACTAATGCTATAAGATTTTTGCATAAAGCTTTATTAGATTCTTCAACAGCTTTAAACCCTGAATTAATTCTATCCTCGAATGCTTTTTTGTCATTTTCATCATCAGCATCTACGTGAATACATAAAACGTGAAAACCTTCTGCTCGTTCAGCAGCGTCAATTGTTTTATCAATAACATTTGAGCCTTTTTTGTAAATATAAACAGGATCATGTATTTCGATTTCACTTTTTGCTTCAATTAAAACATCCTCGAAAGTACGGAGTATAATATTTGCCAAAAAGCGTTCGTCAGTGCTTCCTTCACCAGTATAAGCAATTGTAAGTATATTCATTGCGATTTAAAAATTTTCTATTGTAACTTGTTCAAAATCAACACTTTGTAGATATGAAACTACTTCTTTTAAAGTAATATTTCTTTCTTGAGGACTTATTGTTAAGCCCTTAAATAAATCAATTTGTGTTCCTTGAATAGGAGTATGAGAAACAACAGGTAACATTTTTGTAATTCTAATTTTTTCATTTTTACTTGAGGTAATACTATTTACCATTGAGGCAAACAAGACACGGGCAGAGATTTTATTTTTGAAGATTTCACCAATAAATTTCGGAGAATGTGTGTTTGTAATAACTTGTCTTAAAGGTAGATTGGTGGATTCTTCCTGTGTAAAATCAGTCGTAAGTTCTTTTAGAAGTTTAACTACAAATTCTAAACGAAAAGGATGAACACCGTTTTCAGGTTCTTCAAAATTAAGTACCCCGTTATACTTATTGTCATATTTTAACGTACAAAGTGCTAACAATCTTAGGGTTCCCTCTGAAAGGACTTTTGATGAAAAAACTCTTTTATCCTCCGTCTTTAATTTTACAACGTATTGGTCACGAGCAGTATCTTCATCTACTTCTACAGATACAAATGAAGGTAAAAGATTGGTCAACTCTCTTGAAATCCCTTTTAGTGCAAGAATATCATCTGCTTTAATTCTAAAAAGAGCTGCTGCGAGGTTAGAACCATCTTCAGAAATAATATCTTTGGCTAAACGAGGGCTGGGTTTACGTAATTCTTCAGGATTTAATTGTAGAAAATGCCAGTTTTTCATTTCTTGCTTAGCTGCTAATGCATGAGGAAATTCAACACTATTAACACTACTAAGTATTGTTTGCTCTATTATTCCTGCTGGACTTTGTTTAAGCCCACCTTTCCCATCTTGATGAAGTTGTATTCTGTTAGAGTTTCCATCTGATTCTGTACTGATATAAGGAATACCTCTTTTCCCTGTTTTAACTTTTGGACGCCAATGATCTTGATAATCCGTGATAAATTTTTTCTCCCATTTATCATCATCAACCTTAATTGTTTTAAGTTGTTCCCTTAGAACATATAACCTTTCTATTTTTCTATCATCTTTTCGCCTTTCAATTTCTAATTCATATCGAAGTCTTGTATATTTCAAATCAGCTTCACCGCCCCAGCTGTCTCTTATTTTTTTATCTACTAACATCTCAACAGTAAATGTCATATGATTAGCAGAAGTGCCATCAGAATATAAAGTAAAAAGTTCGCTTGAATCTCCCCTTTGTTCATTGAATGCTGTTTTTAAATCAATTTCAGATATTCTTGATAATAATCGTAATCCATCAAAAAGGTTACTTTTGCCTGAACCGTTTGTGCCAGCTATAACAGTAAAAGGAGCAAGCTCTATTTTGAAATTTTGAAAAGTTTTAAAACCATTTATCTCAAGATATGTAATCATAATTTTTTTCTTTTGGTTGTAAATATATTTCAAATAATAACTTTATAGCATTATTATTCTTTAATTATTTGCAAATTTTCTAACATTTCCCGCTGGTAAAAATTCTCACCCCATCTCCAACCGCGGCAAAGGCGCCACATCCTGCCCCACAAAATCAGACTTCAAGTATTTTTGATAAGCCGTCACCGCTATCATTGCCGCATTATCGGTGCAGTATTCAAATCTGGGGATATAAGTTGTCCACCCCTCAGTATCGCCTGTGGTTTTGAGGGTTTCGCGGAGGGCAGAATTGGCGGAGACACCGCCAGCGATGGCTACTTCTTTGATGCCCGTCTGGGCGGCTGCCATTTTGAGTTTATTCATCAAAATACTGACGATGCGGCTTTGCACGGAGGCACATATATCATTCAGGTTTTCGGCGATGAAATCAGGATTCTCCTTGACTTTCTTTTGTAAAAAGTATAAAATAAAGGTTTTTAAGCCACTGAAACTAAAATCTAAGCCAGGGATACGGGGTTCAGGAAATTCAAAAACGGGATTGCCTAAGCGAGCGAGTTTATCAATCACGGGTCCAGCAGGATAGTCCAAACCTAATATTTTACCGGTTTTGTCAAAGGCTTCTCCAGCAGCATCGTCGGTGGTTTGACCCAATATTTCCATGTCTAAATAGTCTTTGACCAAGACAATTTGAGTATGTCCGCCCGAAACGGTGAGGCAGAGGAAAGGGAAATGCGGCTTGGGTTCTTCCGCAAAATGCGCCAATACGTGGGCGGTCATGTGATGCACTTCTATCAACGGCACATCCAACGAAAGGGCAAACGCCTTCGCAAATGATACACCGACAAGCAACGAACCAATCAAACCGGGTCCGCGAGTGAAAGCCACGGCATCAATATCCTGTTTGTTGACGCCTGCCTTTTTGAATGCCGCATCAACTATCGGCACGATGTTAATTTGATGTTGTCGAGAAGCCACCTCTGGCACGACGCCGCCATAAAGTCTGTGAATCTCTTGTGTGGCAACACAATTGCTCAGAATTTTACCGCCCCTCAGTATAGCGGCAGAAGTATCGTCGCAAGAAGATTCGATGGCTAAAATGGTGATGGAGTTGATGTCTGGATTGATAGATTTCATCGTCAATGGAATATTTTCCTTAAAAATGCCTTTATTTTTTAGGAGAGTTGTTAATTTGGGGCAAAATTAATCGAAACCATAATATAATGGATATATCAGACAAAATTAAACAACTCGTATCAGAAAGTAAGACGCAAGAAGCTCTGGATGCTTTGCAGCATTTTTTAAAAGACAAAGATCAAAATCTGTTGAATCAGACCTATTTGTTAGAATCTCAATTCAAGGAAGTTCAAAAGAAAATAGGTTTAGGCATGTCGGATGCTGTTGCGGAAATTAATCGCATCAATTTTACTTTGCTATCGCTGTGTGATGATGTCAAAAAAATGCCTGATTCAGATGAGCAGATAGCTACTGAAAAAGAAGCTTCGGGTCTTTCGGCAAATCCGTTGGTAATTTTCGCAGTCATTGCCGCTGTGGCGATTGTTATTATTATCTGCTTGGTCTATTTTCTACGGTAATAAATTTTGAGTATTAGCATCTTTGACAATGTAATAAACGCAATTAATAGGTCATAAATGCCTTTAGGCATAACATATTGGTAGTAAACAAATCAAAAAAGCGACAAAGTGGCGTAGCCACGATATATTTAAAATATGTCGTCCCTCTGGGACTTATAACAGACTTTTTATCACTTTCTACCGATATTATATGCCTAACGGCATTTTCAATTCATTATTCGCATAATTAATTCAAGTTGCTAGTTAATAAATTGATCTACCAAATGAGCAAAGAGCATCATGACGACCTTCAAAATGAAACCTTTTTGAGATACCGCATGA
>JAYTUY010000191.1:0-17828 GCA_043744275.1 Saprospiraceae bacterium | reverse complement strand
GAAATAATTATTTGATTATCAACGTGTTTTGTTGTCAAATATACTGAGGGGGTGTAATCCTTAAAACCTTCGAGGTTTTGAAAACCTCGAAGGTTTCGCTCGTGAACCGCATAAAAAGCATTATTAATTAAATTCAATAAAACACGCCCAATATCCTGTGGGATGACTTCTATTTTAGGCATATTTTCATCAAAATCTGTAGTAAAATCAGCATTAAAATCTTTGTCTTTTGCTCTGAGTCCATGATAGCTTAATCTCAAATATTCATCCGCCAATTTATTAATATCCGTCAATTCCTTCACGCCCGTACTCGCCCGAGAGTGTTCAAGCATACCCTTTACAATACTGCTGGCTCGCTTGCCATGATGATTGATTTTCTCTTGGTTTTGACTTAAATCCGTAAATAATTCACCTACATATTCTTTATCAATATCGGGTTTTTCTATCTCTTCTTTTAAATCTTTCACTAAATCGACGCTCAATTCCGAGAAATTATTGACAAAATTTAAAGGGTTTTGTATTTCATGGGCTATGCCTGCGGTGAGTTCACCCAAAGAGGCGAGTTTTTCTTTTTGGATGAGTTGGGCTTGGGTGGATTTAAGTTCTGTTAAAGTCTTTTCAAGAATTGTATTAGCTTCCTGTTTATGTTTATTATTGCGGTATAAGATATAAGCAATTATCAATGCGATACCCAAACCTGCCAATAACACATATAGTTTTATTCGATTACGAAAGGCTATGTTATTAACTTCGGCTTTTTGCCTGTTTTCTTCCTCATCAGAAATCATCTTTTGGATAGTATGAATATTTTTGATTCCGTACAAATTGGTATTTGATGCCAATATAAGTTCCTGATAATTAAAAGCCTGTTTATAGTCGTTTTTTAATTGATAAGCTTCTGCTAATAGAGCACTATTGTCTATGATTGTTTTCCTAAATGGTCCTTTTTGCGCTTCAATAAGTCCTTTTTTAGCATAATAAATACAGGAATCAAGTTGATTGGTTTGTTTATATAGCTTGGCGATTTGAACGTATAAGAAAGATTTATCTCGATATTCATTTACCTTATCCGCTACTTTGATGCCTTGTTGATAATAATCTAATGCAAGAGTATAATGACCTTTACGGGCTTCAGTATTACCTTGTTCTTGTAAAAGAACGGCGAGAAAACGCTCTTTTGCTTCAATATTTTTATTTTTTTGGAATTGAAGATATTTGTCGTAAGCTTTTTGTTCATAATGTGAAGCAGAATCCAATTGATTTAAATCATTAAAAGCTCTTGCTAAACCGACGTAGATGATAAGTAGTCTTCTGTTAGTCCTTTTATTATTAGGTGGAAGTTCTTCAAATATCCTCTTGGCTTGCTGATAATGACTTATCGCTGTAAGATAATCATTAGACCATTCATAGCCTGACCCATTTTCAAGTAAACAATATCCTTTTTCAGTCAGGCATCCATAGCTATCAGCAATTTTCAATCCTTTAAAACCTATTTCTAATGATTGTGAAAAATTTCCCGCATCTCTTAATACACCTGCCATAGAACCCAAAGCCAGAGCTTCACCCCTATGAAATTTAATTTGCTGCGCCAATGCCAAAGCAGGTTCTATATATTGCATAGCAGAATCAGGTTTTGAAAACCGATAAAACTCACATAAGTTTATGAGTATCAAAGCGCGGCTGGTATCCTGCTTGACAATAGCAAGTTCATGCTTTAAGCTATCAACAACTTGCTGGTTTTGGCTAAAACTGATATGCCATGCAAGCGATAGAAATAATGTAAATGCTATTTTTTTCATAATCCATTAGTTTTAAAAGGTAAAGTAATTATAAACTCCGACCCCACCCCCTCAGTACTCGCCACTTCCATTGTCCCACCATGCCCTTTGGTCACAATATCATACGCCAATGAAAGCCCTAAACCTGTGCCTTGCCCTGTCGGTTTTGTGGTGAAAAACGGTTGAAATACTTTGGCTCTTACACTTTCGGACATGCCTACGCCATTGTCTTTTACTTTTATTTCAATAACATTATCTTTATAAGCGGTTAAAACTGAAACCATTGGTTGATACCCCCCCTCAGTATTTTGCTTACTTTTTTCATTAACGGCATAAAAAGCATTGTTTATCAAATTCAATAAAACCCTTCCAATATCCTGTGGAATCACCTCAATTTTAGGCAAGTTTTCATCAAATTCCGTTTTATAATCAGCATTAAAAGACTTGTCTTTAGCCCTCATACCGTGATAAGAAAGCCTTAAATATTCATCTGCCAAAGCGTTAATATCCGTCAATTCTCTTTCGCCTGTGCTTGCACGAGAATGTTCGAGCATACCTTTCACAATGCTGCTTGCTCGCTTGCCATGATGATTAATTTTCTCTTGGTTTTGACTTAAATCATCGAATAATTCGCCGATATATTCCTTGTCTTGCGTGGGTTTTTCTATTTCTTCTTTTAAATCTTTCACTAAATCAACACTTAGTTCCGAGAAGTTATTGACAAAATTCAAAGGGTTTTGAATTTCGTGGGCGATGCCTGCCGTGAGTTCACCGAGGGAGGCAAGTTTTTCGGATTGGATGAGTTGGGCTTGGGTGGATTTGAGTTCTTGTAAAGAATTAGTCAATTCGACCGTCCTATCAGCCACCTGTTTTTCCAAAAGTGTGTTCTGTTGAATTACAAGATCTTTCTTTTCTTTCTCTGCCTGCAATCTGTCTTGAAACAAGAGTTTTACCCTATATCCAACACCTGAAGTAATGGTCAGTATTAACGCTGAGTATGTAAGATATTTGTTGTCAAAAGGAAGGGGTATAAGTTGAGGAATGATAAACAGCAATATAGCCACTCCAATAAATTTTGAAAGCGGGGTTTTCAAAGTGAGATAGGTAGTGCCTGCTCCTATGTAGATCAAGCCATAGATAAGAAAGAAGACCCCAATTAAATTATTGTTTTCAAAGTAGATTGAGCTGTAGAAGAGAATTAAATCTACACAAAACAAAACTATCATTGCCCAAATCATCATCTTATCCAATTTCTTGTTTTCAAATTGTAGATTGACAAAGGTTCTGGAAAACTGGAGTAGTAATATCTGGTTGAAAAAGGAGGGCAAAATACCGATATAGTAACCATATTTAGGGTTTTCAGGATATAGTACCGAAGTTAAGGGGTCAGACGACCAAGTTGTCAAGTTTTGAACTATAAGAGAGGTCGTGAAAACAAAAAACCAGAGGGAAGTTTCATCCTTGAGGTATATATACATAATAAGGGACAGAATCCAAACAATTAGAAAAATACCAAAAATTACCATATCACGCTTCTCCAACGTGTACGCTGGCAAGGTAATGGAAGGGTCATAAATGGTCAGTTTGGGAAAAGAAGACGTGATGGTATAATTTTTATTAATGTGCACCCAAAGGGTCAGGCTACTTTCCGAAGAAAGACTGAGATTCAGCAATGACTGTGTATGCCGGCTGTCATAATCCCTAAGAGAAGCGGGGACAAAAAATCCAGTAATTCCAGTATTGGTCAGCTTCCCATTCTGTACACCGTAGGATCTTATTTCCGAGAAATTATTGCTAAATCCGAAGCCAGAATAGGCATTCTCAACGTGCAGGAGCCAATTATGAAAATCTACCTTACTGATAAATTCTATGGCGAACCAATACTTTTCATAATGCTTAATAACCATTTCATTCGGATGAATCTCAACTATCTCCCCATCCTTGATGTCTCCGTTCAGAATATCATCGATAAACAAAGGAATGCTCCCTTCTTTTATCATCCATTTTGGTTGTGGAATCTGCTGCACCGATTGTACAGTGCTGATGGTAACTGAAACTGGGGCAGGAATACGATTATCCTGTGCATGGCTTAATGTAAAACCACTTATGCAGATGATCAGAGAGAGGAGCGCTCGGTAGGTTTTTGTCATTTCATGAGGTTTTTGGTAAGGTGAAAATGAAATTTGAGCCGTAGGTATCTGATTGGACAGATAGACTACCTCCATGCCCTTTCGTAACAATATCATAAGCCAGTGAAAGCCCTAAACCTGTGCCTTCCCCAGTTGGTTTTGTTGTAAAAAAAGGTTGAAATATCTTAGCTTTGATATTATCTGGGATACCGTTGCCGTTGTCTTTCACAGAGATAATTATTTGATTATCAACGTGTTTTGTACTCACTGATACTGAGGGGGTATAATCGGGGTTTTGTAAATGCCTTTGATGAACGGCATAAAACGCATTATTGTACAAGTTCAACAAAACTCGCCCAATGTCTTGCGGTACAACCATGATTTTACTGAGGGGAGTCTCAAATTCTGTTTTATAATCGGCGTTGAAAGAAGGGTCTTTCGCTCTTAGACCATGATAAGAAAGACGTAAATATTCATCACATAAAGCATTTATATCCGTCAATGCTCTTTCGCCCGTACTCGTACGCGAGTGTTCGAGCATACCTTTAACGATGCTGCTTGCTCGTTTTCCGTGGTGATTGATTTTCTCTTGGTTACTTTTAATATCTTTTGTTAAATCTTCAATCAGTTCTTTATCGAGTTCAGGTTTTTTAATTTCATCTTCTAATTCATTTGCTAAATCCACGCTCAATTCCGAGAAGTTATTGACAAAATTCAAAGGGTTTTGTATTTCATGTGCAATGCCTGCGGTGAGTTCGCCGAGACTGGCGAGTTTTTCAGATTGGATGAGTTGGTTTTGGGTGGATTTGAGTACATTTAAAGACTGATTCAATTCAGCCGTCCGTTCTGTTACTTGTTTTTCAAGTATTTCATTTTGAGTAGCGAGTATGTGTTGTTTTTCTTGTTCGTGTTCAATCGCTTCATTCTTCAATTGCTCATTTTCAACCAGTTGTTTACTTAATGCTTTATTGGTTTCATTGCCTTCAATTCCCATAAAAAGCGATAAACCGAGCGGTGTTGAAATTGCTGCTATATTATTAAGCACATCGAACAAATAAGGTGGAATAGCATAATTAAAAATTATGTACCCAGTAACTGTATAAGAAAACTTCAAAAAGAGTACCGCCGCTGCAACACATACTAGACTGAAAAAGGCAATCATAATGGCAACACTTAATATCCAAAAGCCTTTAATTTCCTTTTTTAAACCTATTCTGGTCAATCCAAATATAATCGTAAAACTAAAAATAGAGCCAGTAAAAAATAAAATAGGTTGCCAAAAGATACCGCCATAAGTAAAACTGGGTACGAACATGCTGACAAGGGTAAGAACAACAAAAGCATAGTAATAATTATCTAATCGCACTTTTGCCATTCGATAAAAAGCATCAACCAACATACATGACCCAATATAATAAGACCAGTTGGAAATATTCAAATTAAAATAGCGGTATTCAACTGAAAATTGGTTTTCCCCAATAATTTTAAAAAAAAATACAACTGTAAATGCCAAAAAACAAATCGCTATAATGAGATGGGTTTTATTGCTTCTTTGATAAAAATAGAAAGCCAAGTGCAGGACAAAAAGCATAAAGAAAACACCGATTTTAAACATGTCTAAGCCTGTGTAATAGACGCGAAAGTCCCTTTGAGCATTGAGTGTCGGCACTAAATTGAGAAGAGTGGCATTAAACAAACGATTTTGTGTCCAAGAAAAAATATTTGTATAACGGATATTAGGTTGCAAGGCATACCTCACAGCCAAGTGGTATTGTCCAACAGAATCGGCAGGAAAATAAATGGGAATCTGCAAGGGGTCATATGCTTTAACTTTTGTAGAATCCGTATCAAAATGACCAAATTGATGAATTAAATGCCCATTTAAGTAAATTTCGGATGCGCCCGCTTGATTGATAGCGATACCAAGCGGATTGGGCAGTTTGTTTTTTACCTCAAAATCAAGCCTTAACCATTTTATTTGGGCATTGAATATTTCGGGCAAGGCTGCAATATCCTTCGTTGGGTCAATCGGTGTCCAAGCCGAATCATCAAAATCAGCTTTCGCCCATACAGGATTATCCCCTGCATGGAATTTCCAACCTTTATTCAGCTGCACCCCCTCAGTAGGTAAGCTGTCAATGCGGAAAATATCTGTTTTTTGAGCAGATAAAAGAAGGGGGCATAAAAACAGAAGCAGTAACAATTGTCTCATCATTCAGGGTTTTTAAGAAGCACTTGTTTCGCCAAACGGTGGTATGCCGAGTTTGGGTCCATCATAAGCCAAATCATTGGCATCAAAAGTTGAGAATAGAATATTTGAAGTAGTACCGAATGAAGATCCGCTAAAAATGAGGTGGATACAATTCCAAAATCCCTCCACGTCAGCTGGTCTGAATCCAAGCCTGATATTTAATTCATTGAAGGAAAGACTTTGCAATTCAGTCAATTTAAACAATAGATCTTCAAGTCTAATATATAGTCCATGATTATAATTAAACAACTGCTGCTGAGTGAGCTTATTTTTAAAACGAGTTCTCTGACTATTGAACGAATTACTGTTGTCAGTGAGCGATAAATGATTATCTGAAAAAAGTTGTGAAGAACTTTTAGCTACTATTTTAGGATTATCTTCGTCCAATTTGGCACCTATCATAATCAATCGAATTTTGTTTCTATCATTTGTCGAAAGGCTATTTTGAAGCCCAAAGTAAAACCCTAAATGGGAAAGCCCCTCATTCAAATACTGTTCAATATTATTTTTTAAATCTTCAATATTCATGTTGTATTCAGAGACACTCGTGTTGGGGAAGGATTGTAGAAATATCTGATTGAAATCATTGAGCTGTCTTTCGAGTGCTGAAATATCTAATTCGGCACTAATTATTCCTGAATCATTTTGAAGTCTGGCTTGAAGTTCAGGCACGCTGAGTTCATTGTTTAACATGATTTGGTTTTTTTTAAAGGTGGATAAATTTAAATTAGGGCTACCCTAAGTTTGTAAAAACAATAGACTTGTATAAAGATAAAAAATTAATCATAACTTTTCAAATTATTTTAGGGCAATACAAGTAAATAAATAAAACAATTTACCCAATAATTATAACTTTGAGATTGTAACCGATACTGTTATCTAATTGAAAACATACGACTATTATGAGCAAACTATTTTTCACCTTCGTGGGTATATTCCCTTTTGCCCTGATGGCTCAAAGCGATTCTTTGGGCAATCAACTCAATAACTCAACAGATTTTCAAGTCACTATTCAACAAGCCCTTAAACCCATTATCGTTGATGGCGTTTTAGATGAATCCGATTGGGCAATAGCCAAACCTGCCAAAGACTTTTGGATGAAATATCCTGATAATAAAAAACGGTCGGAAACGAAAACTGAAGTGCGCTTGACCAACGATGATCATAACCTCTACATCGGTATTATTTGCTACGATTCTTCTCGCAATCATATTATCCAAACCCTCAAACGAGATGTGAATTATTTTGATGGCGATGGTGTGGCGGTGGTTTTAGATCCTGTCAATCGGATGTCGAATGCCTATCTGTTTGGGGTCAGTCCTGAGGGTGTGCAAAGTGATGCGGCAGTGCAATTTTTCGGCGACCCTGTCTGGTCATGGGATACCAAATGGACTTCTGTGGTGAAGCAATATGCGGATAAATGGGTTGTAGAAATGGCGATTCCCTTCAAGTCATTACGATATGAAGCGGGGCAGAAGACTTGGGGTATTAATTTCATTCGGAATGACATCAAACATGGGCAATATCAAACATGGGCGCGGGTGCCTGTGCAATTTTTCGGCTATAGTTTGGGCTATTATGGGGCATTAGAATGGGCATGGGCTCCGCCCGTAGAAGCGAGTAATGTAACGCTGATTCCTTACTTGCTCGGGGGTGCGTCAAAAGATTATGAAAAAGGTGGAAAAACCGATAAAATACTGAGGGGGGGTGCCGATGCGAAGATTGCTTTAAATTCTCAATTGAATCTTGATGCCACCATTAATCCCGATTTTTCACAAATAGACGTGGACGAGCAGATTACCAATTTGACTCGATTTAATATATTTTACCCTGAAAAACGCACTTTTTTCCTTGAAAACAGTGATGTTTTAGCAGAATTGGGTAGCCCAGGGGCGCGCCCGTTTTTCTCTCGACGCATCGGTTTGGATGCCAACGGGCAGCGAGTGCCGATAAAATTTGGTGCAAGACTCAGCGGTAATTTGACTAAAACGACTCGCATCAATGCCTTTAATATGCAAACAGCCGCCACTGAAGGGCAACGGTCTTTCAATTATATGGCAGGGGCAGTGCAACAGGCTTTGACGGGACGGTCTTTTTTCAAAGTAGCAGGTATGAATAAACAGGACATGACCGATTTTAAAAAAGGTAAAACAGCTTATACCAGAGAAGTGTCAAGCGAAGTCTCCTTAACCTCCAAAAATAACCTTTGGGATGGTTGGGTATTAGCCCACCATTCTATGCAACCCAATGTGACTAAAGAAAACAATTTTGGAGAAGTGGGTATTTGGTATCACAATGATAAATGGCAAATATTGGTGGATTATCTTGACTTAGGGTCAAATTATGCAACAGGTATGGAGTTTTTTAATCGCCTTGAAAGTCATGATGATTTATTGGATACGACATATCGAGTGGGTTATAAACAAAGTTTTACGCAGTTTAACTACAATTATATTCCAAAAAGCAGCTTGAAAATTGCTCAATATAAGTTTGAAGCCATGAATATCCTTGTATGGAATCCAAATGGCTCATTCAATAATCGCATTTTGGGATTAAACAATTCCTTGAGGTTTACAAATACATCTGAAATCGCTTTGAGTTTAAACAATGAAGACAACCAACTGCCCATCAATGTCGCATTTACTGAATTTAAACCCTTGCCGCCGGCTCGTTATCAATTTACGAATATGTCTGTTCAATATTCATCCGACATCCGCAAGTTTTTCAATTATACCGCTCAAGCAACCATCGGCGAATTTTACAATGGCAAACAACGCAGCCTTTTGGTTGGCATCAATTATCGAAAAACACCCTGGGGGCTTTTTGGCTTGCGCCTCGAACGCTACGATTTGCAATTTCCTGAACCTTATAATCGCTCTTTGTTGTATCTCATCAACAGCAAAACAGAGTTCAGTTTTACTAAAAATTTGATTTGGACAACCTTTTTACAATATAATACGCAAGCCGATAATTTCAATATCAACAGCCGTTTGCAATGGCGTTACAAACCCATGTCTGATATTTTCATTGTTTATACAGATAATTACGCCGCGCAACCTTTTTTGAAAAAGAATCGGGCATTGGTTGTTAAGATGAACTATTGGTTGAATTTGTAAGAGATAACTAAAATATTGATTATATCTGTTACAAGGCAGAAGGTAATTTAATGATAAATTCTGAACCGACCCCCTCAGTAGAAACTACTTCCAAAGTCCCCTCATGTCCTTTCGTCACAATATCATAGGCTAATGAAAGTCCTAAACCTGTTCCTTCGCCTGTCGGTTTAGTCGTAAAAAAGGGTTGAAAAACTTTGGCTTTGACAGCTTCGGACATACCGTTGCCATTGTCTTTAACAGAGATAACTATTTGATTATCAATGAGTTTTGTACTCAAAAATACTGAGGGGGTGTAGGTTTCGCCCGAACTTTCCAAAAGTTTTAAACTTTTGGAAAGTTGTGCGCGTTGATTCACCGCATAAAACGCATTGTTAATCAAATTCAATAAAACACGCCCAATATCCTGTGAGATGACTTCTGTTTTAGGTAAATTCCCCTCAAAATCCGTAGTGAAATCAGCATTAAAATCCTTATCTTTTGCTCTTAAACCATGATACGAAAGGCGTAAATATTCATCCGCCAATTTATTAATATCCGTCAGACCCTTCACGCCTGTACTCGCACGGGAATGTTCGAGCATCCCTTTTACAATGCTGCTTGCCCGATTTCCATGGTGGTTTATTTTCTCTTGGTTACTGCTTAAATCATCAAATAATTCCTCAATATAGTCTTTATCTATATCAGGTTTGCCCATTTCATCTTTTAAGTCTTTCACTAAATCTACGCTCAATTCCGAAAAATTATTGACAAAATTCAAAGGGTTTTGTATTTCATGGGCGATGCCTGCGGTGAGTTCACCAAGTGAGGCGAGTTTTTCTTTTTGGATGAGTTGGTTTTGGGTGGATTTGAGAGATGAAAATGCTTTTTCTAAGATTTCATTTGTTTTTTGCTTTTGCCGATTGTTGCGATATAAAATCAAAGCGATTAAACAAACGCTTACTAAAAAACCCAAAATAGTATTGAATCGGAGTTTGTTCTGGTTTTCCATTTCAGCTAAATGCAGACTTTCAATGCGTTGTTTCTCTTTAATCTGTAAAAGATTGATTTGCTTTATTTTTTCGAGATCGGTAATGGTATCATTGGCATTGTTCGCTATTTTTAAAAAACTATAGGCTTTGCTTGGACTGTTTTTTTCGTAAATATCAGCCAAAATCTTAGCACTGCTTCTAATACTTAGCCAATCATTCATTTGTTTGCCACCTGCTAAAGCCAATTGAGCATAGTGTTCTGCAGAATCTAATTTATTGATTTTAAAATAAATATTCGCTAATAAATCCTCCATTTCGTGAACGGAATATTGAAAATTAATTTTTTTAAAAATCTCTCTGGATTCATTGCTTATTTTTATAGCTTCTTCGTATCTATTTTGTTTAAAATAGATACGACTTAAAACGCGTAAAGAGTGACCAATTTGTTGCGGGGCATAATTTTTAGAAAATGTAATACTTCGCTCCGTATAATAATAAGCAGAGTCTAAAATGTTTAGCCTTTCATATTGCTGACCCAGTGTCATTAATGTAGCCCATTGACCAATATCTACTGGTGATTTGCTGAATAAAGGATGATTATAGCTTTTTTTCCCCCACTCTAATGATGCCTCATTATCACCTAATCTTTGATATAACAAAGCGAACATGTTTGATAAATACACTTCATCAGCAGGGGCATATTTTTTACTTAGGGCGATGCCTTCAATTGTGTTTTTAAATCCTTTTTCCCATACCCCTGTCAAACCATATAAAAAAGCTAAAGTCTCTCGACATTTCAATTCGCCATACGGATAATTGATTTTTTGAGCTAAGGTTAGCCCTTCTTCACTCAAATTAACTGCCTCTTTTGTATTCGACAGTGTTAAATAACGACTTAATACATGTATAGAAAGCACTCTTGCACTATCCGATATAGGCGTTTTTAACGAAGCCCTGACACTATCTATATCGTGCTGTGTGTTAAATAAAGGCTGTCCAGAACATACCGTTTTAGTAAAAAAAATAAAGATGCATAAGGTGAAAATTGATTTCATAATTATATATTTTTTAAGGGTAATTGAATAATAAATTCTGAACCAACCTCTTCGTTCGTTTCTACCTCGAAAGTCCCCCCATGCCCTTTTGTCACAATATCATACGCTAAAGACAAACCTAAACCTGTTCCTTCGCCTGTCGGTTTTGTTGTAAAAAATGGTTGAAAGACTTTGGCTTTGACGGCTTCGGGCATTCCATTGCCGTTGTCTTTTATTTTTATCTCCAGTAGAGAAGCGATGCATCGCGTCTCTACCGTTACGATGGGTTGATACCCCCCCTCAGTATTTTGCTTCTTTTTTTCATTGACGGCATAAAACGCATTATTCAACAAATTCAATAAAACGCGCCCAATATCTTGCGAAACGATATTTATTTTAGGTAAATCAGTATCAAATTCCATTTTATAATCCGCATTAAAGTTTTTGTCTTTTGCCCTCATACCGTGATAAGAAAGCCTTAAATATTCATCAGCCAAAGCGTTTATATCTGTCAAAGCTCTTTCGCCCGTACTTGTACGGGAATGTTCGAGCATCCCTTTCACAATGCTACTTGCCCGCTTGCCGTGGTGGTTTATTTTCTTTTGATTTTGACTTAAATCATCGAATAATTCATCAATATAAGCTTCGTCTTTTTCAGATTTTTTAAACTCATCTTTTAAATCTTGCACTAAATCCACACTCAATTCCGAAAAATTATTGACAAAATTCAAAGGGTTTTGTATTTCATGGGCGATGCCTGCGGTGAGTTCACCCAAAGATGCGAGTTTTTCTTTTTGGATTAATTGCGCTTGTGTGCTTCGGAGTTCCGAAAGTGTTTGTTCTAATTTCTGTTTTTCTTCAAATAATTTTATCGCATTTTGTTCTTTAAGTTGTAAATCGAGAAAACGGGTGTAAGCAAGGTCGAAAACCGAAGCGGCTCGTTTTTGCAGGTTTTTTGATTCTTCATTAGGCTGGGTTTGACTCACCATGACCAATGCCCCTGCCGAAAACTTGGAATGGTGCATATAAATAATTTCGTTTTTGGCAGCCCTAATCCTTTCCTCAACTTCTGGTGAAAGGCTGATAAGATAGTCTTTCCACTCCTCCAATTCTTCACCTACCGAGATGATGGTGTATTCATCTTGTGGCAATAAGTATTCATTTAGGTATCTTTTTGTAAGGCGACAAGCATCAAATAGTAACCTTGAAATACCTATTTGGCTTGAGTTCGTATCTGAATCGGTATTTTGTATTTGCCAAGATTCGATATAGCCTTTATCGGGATGATAAAACTGAATAATAGAGGCTTCCCATTCTTTTTGACCCAAATAAAGAAGTTGTTCACGCAAAGTTTTTACAACTTGATGAAAATCAGAGGAAGAATCCATTGCCAAGGCACTGGCTCTTATTTTTTCAAGTGCAACCTCAATTTTCGCTTCACGGGCTTGTGCTTCTGCTTTTTGGATGTCAAGAAAGCGTGTATAGGTTTGGTCAAAAACTTTGGAAAATCTCACGATAATATCAAATTGAAGCTCATTTACTGGCTCACGACCAGAAATCATCAAAAAACCAAACCCTGCACTTGACATGGAAAAGCATACATTGCCATAGTTTATCATGCTGTCTTTGATAAAATCGGGTAGATGACGGAGGTCAGACTTATCAAAAGCTATGTCATCCCATTCTTTCTTGTTTTCATCTTCGAGTTTAAAAACCCATTTTTCTGTTTTATTTTTAAAATTATCAATAAGGGCTTGATTGAAAGGGTGTTCAAACATCGGAATACGAAATCCATTTTGCGATAAAAGACCTTCTGGCCCCGCCAACCAATAAACGATACCTTTTAAATCGGCATCTATAGTGATGATAACAGAGCGGTCAAATGTCAAATCGAGTTGTCTTAATTCTGAAAAGAGTAAAGATGTGATATGCCTAATTTCATCCGTCTTTGTCATGCTTATTGACTTGCTTCTTACTCTTTCCAATGCAAGTTCTATTTGCGCTTCACGGGCTTGTGCTTCTGCTTTTTGCAAATCCAAGAAACGAATATAGGCTTGCTCAAAAGCAAAAGCGAAACGTTTGAAAATAGTATTATCTTCATCATTATAAGGCTGTGGAACAAAATTGACTATAAACAAGCCTATATGTTTCATCAAGACGACAGACCTTGCATACCCCTCAGTATTCAACAAGTATTTTTTCCTATCTTCTGGAATTCTATTCGTAACTGAATGGTCAAAAACGTGTTGAAACCATGCGTTTTTTTCTTCAAAAGTTAAGGTATCAGCAAAAAAGTCCAATCCTTTTTCCTGTGCTTTTTTTATGTTGTCTAATACGGGATGCTGTAATTTGGGTATAATAATCTTATCGGGATTTGATTCACCAATAGCGGCAAGCCAAAAAGTGAATTCTTCTGATTCATTATTTAAGAAAAAAGAGGCTGTATCTAATCTAAAATTCAGTTGAAGCAATTGTTCTGCTACTTCATTGATAACGGCTATGAGATTTTCACTTTTTTGCATCGCCATTGTTTTGCTCCGTACCCTTTCCAAAGCTATTTCAATCTGCCCTTCACGGGCTTGTGCTTCCGCTTTTTGCAAATCCAAAAACCGAATATAGGCTTGCTCAAATACTTTTGCGACCCGTTTTAAAACATCAATTTGCGATTCGCTATAAAGTTTTTCACTCCAACTATCAAAAAACAAGGCTGAATTTTTTTCAATTATTAAGTTCTGACTATGATTTTCAGCTTGTAAAATAAATTCTCGAACAGGAGGCAGTATTACACTTGTATCATTATTGGCAAAAACATAGTTGAAATAGTTGTTTTTTTCTTCAAAAGATTGTATTTTATTGAAAAAACTTGTTCCTGTGTCGTGTGCTTGCCAACAATCTTTCATATAACTCTCTTGGTTCATGATGTTTTCATCATAAGGAAGTTTTACCATTGCAGGTGCTTGACGTTCATTGCCTACCCAAAATTCACAACTTTTAGTTTTAGTATCAAAAATTTGAACAGCAACAGTACCCAGCAGAACCTCTAATTCTGTCAGTTTTTCAAACATAACAGCCATTACTTCTTTCAATTCATTGGCGTTGTGCATGGCGAGTGAACGACTTCTAATGCGTTCAAGAGCCACTTCTATTTGCGCTTCACGGGCTTGCGCTTCCGCTTTTTTCAAATCAAGAAATCGGGTGTAGGATTGCTCGAATACATAAGCAAAGCGTTGAAGTATATAGGCATGCGTATCATCAAGCGGTTCGGTGCTCCACGAAAGCGCACCATATTTCATATAAGCGTTTGAAAAAGTGATTTTTTCAAAGCTTTTCATCACATTTTGTGTTTCTATTGGAATTCTAACAAAATCTGTTTTACTGAATACATAATCATCATAAGCCTTTTTATCTGCTCCTGATGTCTCCATGACGGCATATTTTTTCCCATCTTTCCAATGATTCAATTGAGCCAAATAAAAAGGATGTTCAAAATAACTGTTCTGATAACTTTCAGGATAAGGTGTTTCAAACCCATGTATCCACCAATCCATATTCCCCGTTAATTTGTCCATTATGACAATAGAACAAGCCCCAAAGGTGAATCCTACATTTCGCAATTGTTCATACATAGCTGCAACAATCTCCCGAAGCTCACTACTTTGCTGAATGGACATTGTTTTGGCTCTCACTCTTTCTAAGGCTAATTCTATTTCATTTTCCCGTGCTTGGGCTTCCGCTTTCTTTAAATCAAGGAAACGAATATAAGTCTGCTCAAAGACAGCCGCAAAGCGTTTCAAAACATCGTGTGATTCGGGTATCGGTTGCCCTGTTATAAAAATAAGGTTGCCCTGTTTAAAATTAACAACATGATTCATTTGAAAGGTAGGAAAACTAAAACCAGATTCGACATGTCTTTCAGCAATTTCTTTAAAATCGGGAAGCGATAGCATGTATTTATAATGCGCTTCTAAATCTTTTCCTTCTACTGTTTCCACATAAAATTCTTCATTATTTTGTTTGGATTCATAAAAACGAATAAAAGTTGGGCTTTTACTGAGGGGTATTCGGAACGGCGGTTGTAATAAGTCTTGTGTACTCATCCAGCCGATACATTCTTTTTCATCTTTTGCAAAAACATTATACCCACAACTCCATGCGGGAATCCCTAATGCTTGTACTTGTTTAAATAATAAATTAGCGGTTTCAGTCAATTCACTACTATTGTGCATTGCCATTGTACGGCTTCTTATGCGTTCGAGCGAGACTTCTATCTGCGCTTCCCGTGCCTGTGCTTCTGCTTTTTGCAAGTCGAGGAAGCGTTGGTACACGTTGCCAAATTCATTGGCAATTCGTCTGATAATCTCCTTTTCTTCATCCGATGGAGGTTTGCTTGCGCTGTAGCCTAAATAACCGTATTTGCAATATCCATCAACGATGTATTGACCATCGGGGTAGTCTTCTGGTAGTGGGCGATCATCTTCTGGTAGTTTGCTCAATATCTCTTTAAAAATTTCGCCTATCTCAGGAAGTCTGTCAAATGGAATAAAGAGAACATCTACATCGCTGGGATGTCCTGATTTCCAGTCTTCTATCTTTTGTTTCCATACAGTTGAAGCATCCAAATCTATTTCCTGAGTGGCAATTAACCTTGCCCCATTTTTACCTGTCAACCGGAAAATACTGCGGTTGTTGTCAATATCCAGAAAAGACAGGTGGCAGTTTACGGGGTTTAAATTGAGTACTTCAAATTGCTCAAACACAACCGTAAGGAAATCACTGAGCTCATCGCTGTGCTGCATTGCCATTGCCTTTGCCCTAATCCGCTCGAGTGATAATTGGATCTGCGCTTCTCTTACCTGTGCTTCCGCTTTTTGCAAATCGAGGAAACGGGTGTAGGCTTGTTGAAAAACTTTGGCAAAGCGGATGAGAATTTGGAATTCATCTTCCGTTATGACTTTGCCAGACCAATTGTCAACAGAGAGTAATGCGTTTTTTCCTGCGGCTAAAGTGACTGACAAGTCTGGCAGTTCAAGCTGTAATTCTTCTTCGGGGATAGGCAATGTTTTAGGGTTGTTTTTTTGAACATACCTAAAATAATCATCCTTTTCTTTTCCTGAGAAGGTTTTGTTGATGACATGTTCTCCCGTTTCTATAGCATGCCACAACATCTTCCAAATAGGATTATTTTCCATTTCAGGTTCAAATGGCAGATGAATCTTTAGAGGAGCGGGATATTGGATGGTTGCAGTCCAAAGGAGAATATTCCTTTTTTCTGAATCAAAAATAAAAATCAAAGAGCCGTCAAATTGTAAACCAAGATCTGCCAACCGTTCTGATACTGCCATCACCACTTTTTCAAGTTCATCAGTATGGTGCATGGCCAATGATGCAGATCTTACTTTCTCCAATGCTGCTTCTATCTGTGCTTCCCGTGCTTGTGCTTCGGCTTTTTGCAAATCAAGAAATCTTGTATAGGTTTGCTCGAAAACTTTAGCGAAGCGTTTGAAAATATCATGTGATATTTGAACTTTCTCATAAGTATTGAACATGATATAACCCTGTAAAAAAAAAGCACAATGGGTAACTTGTTTTTTGGGAATAACAAATCCAGAATCTTCTATATTATCAAGTACTGTCTTTCCTCCAATTAAAGAATATAGAAAACGATAAGTCGCTTCTAATTCAGCACCCTCTGATTCCATCACAAAAAAACCTTCTCCCCTTTGCCAAGCATCATATATTCGACGGTGAAATGATTCCTCGATATGCGGTACTCTCAAAGGAGGCTGCATACCATCGCCACCATTAGCCCAGCACATAGTTGAAATTCCATCAGGTTGCCAGATATGAAAAACACTTGCAAAGGCATTTACACCTAAATTAGTTACCTGTTGAAACAATATTGATGCAGCTTCTGCTAATTCATTACTATGGTGCATAGCCAAAGAGCGAGAACGCACTTTTTCCAATGCAGCTTCAATCTGGGCTTCTCTTGCCTGTGCTTCTGCTTTTTGCAAATCAAGAAATCTCGTAAAGGTCTGCTCGAAAACTTTAGCGAAGCGTTTGAAAACATCATGAGCTTCGGGTACAGATTCTAATGTGATAAACAACAAATAACCGTATTTAAAATAGGCGACATGGTCAATCTGCTGTGTCGGAAAAGAACCACCGTTTGCTTTGAATTGTCGAAGTCCCTCGCCAGTAACAGGAAGTGAACATAAATAATCATAGTGTGCAACACATTCTTCACCAGCAAACTCCCGTAGCAACAAAGTTTCTCCTCGCTGCCCAGCTTCATAGTAAGAGAGGAAGAAATGTTCTCTTGGCGTTTTATAGGTTGGCATCGTTCCCAATTCGGAGCTGAACCATTCTGTAGATTCATTTTCCCCATAAATATTAAAGCCACAGCCTCGTGTTTTAATTCCCAATTCTCTTACTTGGCTGTCCAATAAAAGTGAAGTTTCTGCTAATTCATCGCTTTTCTGCATTGCCATAGTTCGGCTTCGCACCCGTTCCAAAGCCAATTCAATCTGTCCTTCTCGTGCTTGCACTTCT
>JAYTUY010000190.1:0-1530 GCA_043744275.1 Saprospiraceae bacterium | reverse complement strand
GTTCTAAATTTTACAGTTATTTCAATGAACTAAGTTAAGGCGGTTTCAACTTTATGTCCGTATAGTAGTACATAACTTTATGTCGCACCACAAATCTTGCGAGGTTTTTAGCAATAAAAAGTTCCACGTGGAACAATTATTTAAACCAATTAATTTCTAATGAGACTTTATAGTACAAAAAATCCAAGCAAATTTGTATCCTTGAAAGAAGCTATTTTTAAAGGATTGCCTGAGGACAATGGCTTATTTATGCCTGAATTTATTCCTCAATTGCCCTCTGATTTTATCAAAAACCTTAAAGATCACACCTTTCAAAGTATTGCTTTTGAGGTGTCTCGTCATTTATTGTCAGGAGGGTCTTCATTGGGAAGTGAAATCATATCAGATAATGACTTGAAAAAGATTATTGAAAAATCTATTGATTTCCCTGCACCAGTTGTTCATTTGGATGATGATACACATATTTTAGAGCTTTTTCACGGTCCATCATTAGCATTTAAAGATTTTGGTGCTCGCTTTATGGCGCAACTGATGTCTTATTTTAATCGGAAAGATGAGAAAGAGTTGGTCATTTTAGTGGCTACTTCGGGAGATACAGGCGGGGCAGTAGCTGCTGGGTTTTATAAAGCATTGGGTATTAAGGTCATTATTTTATATCCAAGTGGCAAAGTCAGTATGCTTCAAGAAAAACAATTGACAACGTTAGGCGAAAATATTACAGCCTTAGAAGTGCAAGGTACATTCGATGATTGCCAAGCTTTAGTTAAAAAAGCATTTTTAGATTCAGAATTAACATCTAAAATTAGGTTGAGTTCTGCTAATTCAATCAATATTGCTCGACTTATACCCCAAAGTTTTTACTATTTTGAAGCATATAAACAAGTAGATACTAAGGGCAAACCTTTAGTTTTTTCTATACCTTCTGGTAATTTCGGCAACCTCACAGCAGGGCTTTTTGCTAAAAAAATGGGCTTACCCATTTATCAATTCATTGCAGCAACCAACTTAAATGCCTCAGTTCCTAAGTATCTAAAGACAGGTGATTTTCAATCACACCCCTCAGTACGAACACTTTCAAATGCTATGGATGTTGGGAATCCCTCAAATTTTGCTCGCATGTTAGATATATTTGGTTCCACGTGGAACAATATGGTGAAAGATATTAAGGGCTATTCCTATGATGATGACGATACTAAGGCTGCGATGGTTGAGGTATTTCAGAAATATAGCTACATTCTTGACCCACATGGAGCTGTTGGTTATTTAGCTTTGAAGGAATATCAAAAAGAAAATGATGCCGTTGGTGTCGTTTTAGAAACAGCACATCCTGCAAAATTTTTGGATGATGTAGAATCTATTTTAAACAAAAAGATTGATATTCCTCAAAGATTAGCTTCATTAGCAGATAAGGAAAAAGTGTCAATACTGAGGGGTATAGATTTTAAAAGTTTCAAAACTTGGCTTTTAGATAATTACTAATAGACAAATTTAAATAATAAACAAAAGGAGTTGTTCCACGTGGAACAACTC
>JAYTUY010000189.1:0-17990 GCA_043744275.1 Saprospiraceae bacterium | reverse complement strand
TAGAGTCCAGAGGACTCTTACGTTTGTAGAAATATAATTATCGGTCTTTTAAACGAGTCCAGCGGACTCGCACTTTTTAGAACCAATCAACCCTGCCCAAGGGGGAATACCTTAGGAAGTATTGTAAATTAGAACTAAAATGTCCAATTCTTCCAAAACGTTCCCCCTTGGGGGTTAGGGGGCAAACTTAAATTGATTCATCATTCATCATTCATCATTAAAAAAAATGGCAACACTTCAACAACCCTGGACATGGTACGCAGCAGGCATTTTAATAGGCTTGACAGTTCCAGCCTTATTGCTTTTGGGCAATAAACAATTTGGTATTTCTTCAACCTTACGCCATATATGTGCAGCGGTTTTACCGAGCAATAAACCATATTTTAATTATAATTGGAGAAAGGAAATATGGTCATTTTTCTTTGTCGGCGGCATAGTAATCGGTGGTGTTATTGCCACAACCATACTTTCTGATCCAAATCCTATCAAAATAGCATCACAAACCCAAGCAGATTTGACAGCGTTGGGCATAAAAGATTTCAATGGTTTAATGCCAACTGATTTATTCAGTTTCGCCAACCTTTTCACTTTTAAAGGATTCATTTTCATAGTTTTAGGTGGCTTTTTTGTTGGCTTCGGTACGCGTTATGCAGGCGGCTGCACATCAGGACATTCGATTACAGGTTTATCCAATTTACAATTACCATCCTTAATTGCCACAATTTGTTTTATGGCAGGAGGCTTTATTGTCACGTGGTTGGTATTGCCTTTTTTATTAAAATTATAAAAGTATCGCGGAAATTCTATTCCGCATATATCGCGGAAATTCTATTCCGCTGAACTATATAAATCATTGAAAATGAACGAATTAGCTTCAAATATAGATAAAATAAGGGTCGAGACTGAGGGGGTCAACGCCGCCTTAAAAACCGAGAGTTTTGTCGGCAATTTAAAATACGCAATCATTGGCGCGTTCTTCGGCATCGTGTTCGTGAAGGCAGAAATCATTTCATGGTTTCGGATTCAAGAGATGTTTCGTCTGCAAGCGTTCCACATGTATGGCGTCTTGGGTACGGCAGTGGGTGTGGCAGCACTTTCAGTTTTTTTAATCAAACGCTTCAAAATCAAAACAATCAATGGAGAAGAAGTACAATTTGCAGAAAAGCCCATGCACAAAGGCGTCATTATCGGCGGCTTGATGTTCGGCTTTGGTTGGGCTTTGACGGGTGCTTGCCCTGGACCTTTGTATGCTCAGATAGGCGCGGGTTTCCCTGTGATTGTCGTAACTTTGCTCAGTGCCATTGCAGGGGCTTGGGCTTATGGTTATTTTCAGGATAAATTACCGCATTAAATTATGAGTTCAATCCTTATTTTTCATCGTTTGTAATAGAGCATTGTTCACTTGAGGAGCTTTCAGTTTTTTCAATATTTTTTCTTTAATGTCATTAAAATCCGCTTCTGAAATGACATTATCTTTTCTAAGTTCATTGAAATTTTTAAGTTGATTGATCAATTCGTTTTGAGTTTCAGTTTCCGTTTTAGGAGCTGTTCCGCCAAATAAAGTGCGGGCAGTTTCTTTCAAACGATCCATAAATTCGTAGCTACCAAAACCTGCAATCATCGCAAATCCCAACGATCCTATGAAAGCTGCAAAAGGTACACCATTGGCGATAGGTGGCTGAACTGAAACACTCGTGACTATCAAATTAGCAACAAAATAGGTGAACATACCTGTAATAGCACTCATAAAAGGGCGCATATAGTAAGAGCCGATAAGGTTTGTTAAAGTCTCTTGATCACTCATATTGTACTTGAAAATGCCTCTTAAATTGCATAAAATACCGCCTAATGCCCCTGATAATAATGTGAAAAGTATAAGATGAAAAAATTGAACAGGCTTTTTTTTACCACTTGTCCAAGTGATTGAAGGTATCGGATTTCTGTTAACTTCAACAACAGGCTTTGGCGTTTCAACGGGTTTGACAACTTGAGAAGTATCTTTGGCTGATGCAGGTTTGGGTTTTATAATGGGTGGTTTTGAAGAAGGAATAGGCTCGCCTGGTTTTGGAGGTAAAGGTTGAGACGGTTGAACGACTTCTGGAATAATTGGAGTCACCTTGATTGAATCAGTTTTTACTTCGGCTTTCACTTCGGTTTTTACTTCGGTTTTTGCAACCGTTTTCACGGCATCACTTGAATCCTTTTTGCTTTGTAATGTACTTTGCCAAGCATTATATTCAGTCATCGGAATGCCAAATTCATAATCATTATTTAAACGGTACATGCCATACAACATACTAACAATTAAAACTATAGCACCTCCAACATTGAAATACATTAACTTTTTTATCTTATTTGTAGTAAACATTTGATTCAATTATTTTTGATTATTGTTGATAATTTTTTCTTAAATATACAACAATTTCAATTAGTGGCTCATAACTCTATAAAAACTTGAATATTTACATCT
Source organism: Saprospiraceae bacterium (assembly GCA_043744275.1). Classification (GTDB taxonomy): domain Bacteria; phylum Bacteroidota; class Bacteroidia; order Chitinophagales; family Saprospiraceae; genus JAAFJT01. The sequence goes on along the minus strand of JAYTUY010000189.1, from coordinate 15,520 downwards.
AAATTTCTATTTTTTACTTTAAAAATCAATTAATTATGGCTTTAAGACTTGGCGATACTGCCCCCGATTTTACGATAGATACCACGCAAGGGACTATCAATTTTCATGAATGGCTCGGCAATGGCTGGGGTGTTTTATTCTCACATCCTGCCGATTTTACGCCTGTTTGTACAACAGAATTGGGTAAAACAGCCCTTTTGAAAGGTGAATTTTCAAAGAGAAATTGCAAAGTGATTGCCGTATCAGTGGATGATGTGGCTTCTCACAATCGTTGGATTCCCGACATTGAAAAGGTGAATAATGTGGAAATGAACTTCCCAATTATTGCCGATGAAAACCGAGTAGTAGCTGAATTGTACGACATGATTCATCCAAATGCGAGTGAAAAAGCAACTGTTCGCTCCGTTTTTATCATCGGACCAGATAAAAAAGTGAAATTAACGCTCACTTATCCAATGGCAGTAGGACGTAATTTCCTCGAAATCCTCCGCGTTTTGGATTCATTACAACTCAACGCTGCCCACTCAGTTGCCACCCCTGCCGATTGGCAAAAAGGCGACGATGTAATTGTCACGCTGAATGTACCAACCGAAGACATTGTTGGAAAGTATGGTGTAGAAGCTGATATGAAAACACCGTATTTGCGCTATGTGCCGCAGCCGAATTAAATTGGGTTATTTAGTGATTAAGTGATTAGGTGATTTACAGTAATCACCTAATCACTCAATCACTCAATCACTTAATAACTCAATAACTAATAACTAAATTTGTGAATTTTTAATTAATTGAAAATCAATGCCTTACGACAATTTTGAGACAAATGCGATACGCACACGAACGGAGCAATCGGATTATCGCGAACATTCATCGCCTATATATTTCACCTCCAGTTTTACTTTTGAAGATGCTGAACAAGCCCGTGCCTTGTTTGCTGACGAAATTCCTGGCAATATTTACACCCGTTTTTCAAACCCGAACAATACTGAATTTATAGACCGCTTGTGCCAAATGGATGGTGCAGAAGATGGTTTGGCGACGGCATCAGGTATGTCGGCAGTGTTCACGTCTATTGCAGGATTGTTGCGGTCTGGCGATCATATAGTCGCATCGCGCTCGGTTTTTGGCTCGACCCATCAGTTGTTGACACAAATTTTCCCTCGTTGGGGCATCACTTTTTCTTATGGCGATATTAAAAAACCAGAAGAGTGGGAAGCCTTGATTCAGCCCAATACTAAAATGATATTGGTGGAAACGCCTTCTAATCCAGGCTTAGATTTGATTGATTTGGAGTGGCTCGGCAATTTGAAAAAGAAGCATAATTTGATTTTAAATGTTGATAATTGCTTCGCGACACCTTATATACAGACGCCAATTGTCTATGGAGCGGATTTGGTGACGTATTCTGCTACAAAATTTTTGGATGGACAGGGTAGGGCGATTGCTGGGGCGATAGTTGGCTCTAAAAATTTGATAAAAGAAATACGCTTTTTTGCTCGCCATTCAGGTCCGAGTTTGTCGCCATTTAATGCTTGGATTGTGTCTCGAAGCCTTGAAACATTGGCTGTTCGGATGGAAAGGCATTCTCAAAATGCGCTCGAATTGGCTAAGGCTTTGGGTGAACACCCCTCAGTAAATTCGGTGAAATATCCGTTTTTGCCTTCGCATCCTCAGTATGAATTGGCAAAACGGCAAATGAGACTCGGTGGCGGCATCGTTTGTTTTGAGGTGAAAGGCGGTATTGATGCGGGACGGTCATTTTTGAACCATTTGAAAATGATTTCGCACACAGCCAACTTAGGCGATACACGCTCAATCGCCACGCATCCTGCTTCGACTACACACTCAAAATTATCGCCTGCCGAACGGGCTGCAGTGGATATTTCAGATGGTTTAATACGCGTTTCATGCGGTTTGGAGCATATTGACGACATCAAAAAAGATATATTTCAAGCCTTAGAAGCCACTGAAATTATCTTAGCCGATACCCCCTCAGTCATTGCGTTTTAATTGAAATAAAAAAACCATCGGAAGCGTCAAATCTTCCGATGGTACAATAAATTTTAATCAAAAAAATTAAAAAAAAATGACTTTTGGTATAAATCGTTGAAAATCAATGGTTTAGAAACATAAATCGAGCATTGCCTCGCTAATCGGCTTAGTATGCATGGCTATTTCAAAAACATTACCTGTTGAAATATTATAATTCAAACGCAAGCAACCATAAGGCATTTTGAAATAAACGACCATCATACTTTCATCATCGCCAGCAGGTTTTATTTGATGGTCGGGCGCACCTAAAAGTTGAGTGACTTCCTGGATATTTTTATTCAAAATGTCTTTTGAAAGTTTACCTTTAAATTCAGCTTTAATGTCCACATAATCGCGAGCAGTATAAAAATAGACGTCATTGTTCATATAAAAAACGCCGCCATCGCAATTAATGCCTTGATTTTCAGCCGTTTCATCAGTGAAAAATGGTAGCACTTTTTTGATTTCAGCCATTGTAGCAGCGGGTTTTAAGCCATTGATAGTGCCATTTTCGATGTCCACTTTGATGAGATCTTTATCCTTTTCTTCTTGGGCTTCAATAAAATTGATAGCAAATACGAGCATTAAAATAGAGAAAAGTCCTTTTTTCATGATGAAATTTATTTTAATAAAACGTTGATTGTGAATTGGTAAACAGGTTTTTTTTAATCCAAAATGATACCATAATTTCAGCTTTATGTAAACTAAAAAAGATACCCCCTCAGTATTAGGTGAGATAAAGCCTTAAAAATCAATATTTTACATATTTTATTTCAATTCAATTAAAAATGAGTGTTCAAAAAGAGATTCAATTGAAAACAATGCAGGTAGAACTTAACCGCGTGGATGGAGATTTTCACTTCGCTGGTTATGGTGGCGATAAAGTAGCCGTGCATATTGATGCAGCAGCGGCAGTGGGCGGTACGAATTTAGGAGCGCGTCCGATGGAATTAATACTGATGGGTTTGGGCAGTTGTTCAGCGATTGATATAGTATTAATTTTAAAAAAATCAAGGCAAATCGTAGAAGACTTTCGCATCTTCGTGGAAGGTCAACGGGAGGCTGATGCCACGCCTTCACCTTTTTTGAAAATCCACATAAAATATATTTTCAAAGGCAATTTGAAAAAAGAAAAAGTCGAGCAAGCCATTAAACTCTCGATGGAAAAATATTGCTCCGTCACCACTATGCTTGAAAAAACGGTGGATATTACTTGGGGCTATGAGATTGAAGAATGATGAGTGTTAATTGATTTGAATATTCATAAAATCAAAACAAGAGTGCCTATAATAATGAGTGCTGCACCAATAGCTGTTTTAATGGTCAAAGCTTCGCCCAAAAAAACGATGGACAAAACGATGGTCAACGCCACACTCAATTTATCAACAGGTGCAACTTGCGATACTTTTCCCAATTGCAAGGCTTTGAAATAAAATACCCATGACAATCCTGTGGCAACACCTGAAATGACTAAAAATAAGAGGTTATGTTTCGATAAAGTGGCTATACCTTTTGCTTCGCCTCTTGCCAACACAATGCCCCAAGCGACAAATAATATGACAATCGTCCTGATAGCTGTTGCCAAATTTGAGTTGACATTAGCAATCCCAATTTTAGCGAAAATAGCTGTTAGAGATGCGAATAAGGCTGATAATAGAGCATAAATCCACCACATATAGTTTGTTTTTTATTATTTTTTAAGCAATTATTGATTGTTAACCGAATTTTTCCAAACTAATAGCTTCTTGAAAATAGGCTTTAAATTTATCTGACAATTCTTTATTCCGAAATTTAACTATAGTGTAACTGCTATCAAAACATATAATTTCAATTTCGGCATTTTCATTTTGAAAGTTATTATCAACCCAAATATCATCGTTACCTTCAGAATAAGGAATATTTCTTTCGTCTATTTTAATTTCATATTTCTGAGGTATACCTATAATTACGCCCCAAATTATTTGAATATTCGTGTTCAAAATAATATTGAATTCACTACTTGATACAATAGAGTAGTCTTTATTGAAATTCATTGGTAAATGATCATAATCTTCCATGAAAGTGAATTCCAAATCAGAAAGTAACCAATTTAATTCACTTATATCATCAATTATTGGTTTTAAAATTTCATTTAAATGTGTATGAAATTTAATCTTTTTGCTCTTACTTATTACCCAATTCATATCTTTACGATTGTACAATGAAATAAAATTCTATAATATACTTCTATGCAAATATAGGGTAAAAGGTATAAACTTCTGATTATCATTACATTTCAGAAAAGATGCCCATTTACTGAGGGGGGCATGTCCAATTTTTCATTTTTCATTCATCATTTATCATTCATCATTCATCATTCCAATTCATCATTCCAATTCATCATTCAAATATACTTATGAAAAACAACAAAACAACCATCGAAATATGCGCTCAATCCATCACTTCAGCTATCGCTGCACAGGAAGGCGGTGCCAATCGGATTGAATTATGCACGGCTCTTGAAGTTGGCGGTTTGACGCCCAGTGCTGCCACCATCATCGAAACCAAACGGCGATTGACGATTGATATATGTGTGCTCATTCGCCCGCGTGCAGGGGATTTTCTCTACTCCGATATTGAATTTGAAATCATCAAAAAAGACATTATTTTTTGTAAAGAGCAAGGCGTTCAAGGCGTTGTGGTTGGCATTTTGAAAGAAAATAAGGAATTGGATTTAGATAAAATGCGTGAATTAGCAACTTTAGCGCGCCCCATGCAAGTCGTCTGTCATCGCGCATTTGACCAAACCCCCGACGGATTCACCGCTTTGGAACAATTAATTGAATTAGGATTTGACAGGGTTCTTACCTGCGGACAAGCTGAAAATGTGGTCGCTGGTAAAGAAAAATTGAAACAATTTGTTGAAAAAGCCCAAGGTCGCATCGCTATTATGCCCGGTAACGGCGTTACGGCAGACAATATCGCCGATATTATTTCTCACACCCAAGTAAAAGACATCCATTTGACCGCCAAAGAGTTGATAATTAGCCAAATGAAAGGCGTTAATGACGGACTGTTCGGCATCAAAGATTCAATCAACAATAATTATTATGAAACGAGTTTGGAAACAGTTAAAAAAGTGATGAGAAGTTGAGAGTTATGAGTTGAGAGTTGAGAGTTGAGAGTTGACAGTTGACTCAACTCTCAACTCATAACTCTCAACTCACAACTCACAACTCACGAAATGTTCATTCTAATTCTAAATTCAGTGGGTAAATAGTTGTTGATTCTATTTTTCATGACTTTCATCCAACCCAAATTCAAGCCTTCAAAACGGGCTAAAACCCAGCCTTGAGGGGCATCTTCGGGCAGCTCAATATTTTCTTTTTTTAAGAATTTCAACGCTTCAGTTTTACTCAATTCAACATGGGCAATATCGTCTGCAATGGCGATGCTCAAAGCCAAATCATGCGAAGGAATAAAATCAGCTCCTTTAAAAGTGCCGATGACCGTACCGAGTGATTTTCTTTTTAAAGCCTTGTCAATCAATGCAATACGGTGTAAATTATTTTTTAAGATGATAAAAATATCACCATTGTGCTTTTGAAAAAATTCAAATTCATCAGCATTTTTCAACCATTTTGAAGCGGCTTCAATGTGCTTTTTGGGCAGTTTTTCTAAGTTCAATTTAGGTAAATTGGCACTTTTACTGAGGGGGGTATTGTTCTTGAAAACGCTTAAAAAAAAGCCTTCTCCTTTGATGCGATGCGGATAAAATTGGTATCCATAAAGCGGTTGATGATGAGTTGATTCCCACTTTTTTTCAAGAATATTCTCTTCGCCCATATTTAATTGAACGGACTCAAAACCTTCATTTTCGGCAATAAAAGCAACATTATTTTTATTCTCAAAATCGTTGTAGGTGCAAGTCGAGTAGAGGAGTAATCCATTGGGTTTCACCAATTTAACAGCATTGGCTAATATGCGTTTTTGACGTGCCGAACAGGTTTGCACACTCTCTGGCGACCATTCAGCCGTTGCTTTTTCATCTTTTCTAAAAAGCCCTTCGCCACTACAAGGAGCATCCACCAAAACAATATCGAAAAAGCCTTTTAAATCCGCAAAATCTTCCGAATCATGGTTACTCACTATCACATTTGGGTAGCCCCATTTTATGACATTTTCTTTCAAAACTTCCACCCGATTTTTAATAACTTCATTGGCAATCAATAGGCTATTACCCCTCCCGATTGATTCGGGATCTGCGATAAGTATAGACGCTAAAAGTGTGGACTTTCCGCCAGGCGCAGCACATAAGTCAAGCACCGTAACATCTTGACAATCAATGAGTTGTGAAACGGCTTGGGCTATAAACATAGAGCTGGCTTCCTGCACATAATAAGCTCCTGCATGAAAAGAAGGGTCGAGCGTAAACGAAGGGCGTTCGGACAAATAATACCCCTCAGTACACCAAGACACGGGTGCAGAAATGGGCAAATTAGAAAGATGAGCTAATTTTTTTAGCGGATTCAGCCTAATAGAAACTGGCGGTTTTTCCTCCAATGCCTTGAGAAAATCGGGTAATTCAGTGCCTAAATCGGCTTGCATTTGTTGCAAAAAAGGTTCAGGAAGGTGCTTCACTCTTTTTTTTTGTAAAATTAATTGAAAATGGTAATCAACCAAATGAAAAATACTAAGGGGAAGATAGTTGTCACCATCACCCCCTCAGTATTTTCCTGTTCTTTTATTTTTTTTCTACCGATATATTGCACCTCTGGTGCATTTTTCTCTACCAATATATTGCACCTCTGGTGCATTTTTCTCTACCAACCTGTTGCACCTCTGGTGCATTTTTCATTTTTCATTTTTCACTTTTCACTTTTCATTTTTCACTAAACCAACCCTGCCAAATCCAATAAAAATGCCCATTCTCTCGCCGTCTCCTTAAAACGTTCGAAGCGACCTGATGCACCGCCATGACCAGTATCCATATTGCAATACATGTAAAGTGGATTATTATCCGTTTTCAACGTCCGCAATTTAGCGACCCATTTGGCAGGTTCCCAATATTGCACTTGCGAATCGTGCAGACCTGTTGTGACGAGCATGGCGGGGTAGTCTTTCGCTTCCACATTATCGTAGGGTGAGTAAGATTTCATATAATCGTAATAGGTTTTATCTTTTGGATTGCCCCATTCATCAAATTCACCCGTCGTGAGCGGAATGCTCTCGTCGAGCATGGTCGTTACGACATCCACGAACGGCACTTGTGCAATAACGCCTTTCCAAAGCTGCGGTTTCAAATTAATCACTGCACCAATCAACAAACCACCTGCTGAGCCGCCCATCCCAAAAAGGTGTTGATCAGAGGTGTACCCCTCAGTAATGAGGTGTTCAGCACAGGCGTTGAAGTCATTGAAAGTGTTCATCTTTTTTAGAAACTTGCCATCTTCATACCATTGCCGCCCAAGCTCCTGACCACCTCGTATATGTGCAATGGCGAAGACAAAACCTCTATCCAAAATACTCAATCGAGGCGACGAAAAGAACGGATCCATCGAGTGCCCATACGAGCCATATCCATAGAGCAAAAGTGGTGCTTTTTCACCCTTTTTGACCATGTTTTTATTGTAAACTAAGGAAATTGGCACTTTTACGCCATCTGATGCGGTGGCATATAGGCGTTCTGCATGATAGTTTTCAGGTTTAAATGAGGCATCTAAAACGGCTTCTTGCTTCAATAAAGTAAACGTTTTTGTTGCCATATTAAAATCATAAACTGAGCTGGGCGTAGTCAAACTGGTGTAGCCTAAGCGCAAAGTATCGGTATCATAATCGGGATTCATGCCCGTATATGCCATGAAAACTTCTTCTTGAAAGGGGATATAATAGGCGTCACCCTCCGTTGGCAACACTTGCAATTGCGTCAAACCATTTTGCCGTTCACTCAAAACAATGAAATCTTTGAAAATATCTAAGCTTTCTAAAAGCGTATCAGGTCTGTGAGGAATTAAGTCTTTCCAATGATTGCGCGTTGTGGCGTCGGTATCGCTGCAAGTCATCAATTTGAAGTTTTTAGCTTCCCAATTGGTCAAGATATAAAACGTGTCGCCCGCATGATTGATAGTAAATTCATGTTTTCGCAAACGGGTTTCAAAAAGACGAAATTCACCGTTCGGATTATCCGCTTCGAGGATTTGATATTCGTTAGAAAGTGTTGAGTATGAACCGATTATGAGATATTTTTCAGATTTAGATTTATAAATAACACAGCCATAAGTCTCATCCGTTTCATGCCAAATGCACTCATCTACTGAGGGGTCGGTGCCAATCACATGCTTGAAAATTTTGTACGAGCGCAACGATTCATCTTTCCGATTGTAAAAAACGGTCTTGTTATCGTTTGCCCAAACGCAACTGCCTGTCGTATTTTCAAGCGTTTCGTTGAGTATTTCACCCGTTTCAAGATTCTTAAAATAAATGGTATAAATCCGACGGCTCACCGTGTCCACGCCATAAGCCAACCATTTATTATCGGTTGAAACCGCTCGACCACCGATTGTATAGTATGAAAAGCCCTTCGCCATTTCAGGCACATTGAGCATTATTTCTTCATTTGCTTCTAAATTGCCTTGTTTGCGGCTATAAATGGGGTATTCCTGACCTTCTTCATAGCGCGTGACGTAAAAATAGCCATGATATTTAAACGGCACACTCATATCTGTTTGAGCAAATCGGGCAACTATTTCCTTGAAAAGTTCACCTTGCAAGGGTTTTGTATGCGCTGTTTTTTCATTTAAAAAATCATTTTCCGCATCCAAATAAGCGATAACTTCGGGATTTTCACGCTCATTGAGCCAGTAATAATTGTCGATGCGAACATCGTCATGCGTATTGAGTTCTTTCGGGATTATTCGAGCAACAGGTTGATTGAGCATATGCTGATTGATTTTATTTTTATAAAAAAAAAAATTAAGGTGCGAAATTAAAATTTTTTATCAATTATATAATCAATCATGGGTAATAAGTAATGGGTAATAGGCAATAGGCAATAGGTGATGAGTAATGAGCAATAGGCAATAAGTAATAAGTAATGGGCAATAAGTAACATTACCTATTACCCATTGCCCATTACTTATTACCCATTACCCATTGCCCATGATCTATGGCAATAAAACTCTATCAATCACATGCACAATGCCGTTCGTCGTCTGTACATCAGGAATCACCATATTAGCAGCGATTGAATTATTTTTTCCTTTGACAGTCAAAACGCCATTGTTGAAGGCTCCAATACTGAGGGGTGTGCCGCCTAATGGAGTGACGTTGCCTGCGTTCATTTCAGAGGTAAATTTGCCTGTATCGTTCAAAACATGGTTCAAAAGTACCTGTTTGACCGTTTCTTTTGGCAATTTACGAATATCCGCTGCCACATTGAGCGACACGCCAAGCAATACGCCGAGCTGTCTGAATGCCTCATCCGTGGGTGCGAAAACAGTGAAAGATGGGCTGCCTGCCGATGCTGACAATGCTCCAGCCAAATCAGTATATAAAACGGCTTCTACTAAAAACGTCAATTCAGGGCTTGTGAAAACCTTGGCATCTCTCAAAGCCAAAGCCGATTGTACGATGTCAACACCCGTTGCTAACATGACTTTATCTATCACATGCACAGTACCATTTGAAGCAGAAACATCGGTCGCCAAGATTTTGGAACCGTTGATATATTTATCCGAGCCTCTATTGATAAAGCGTCTTTTCACTGCTAAAGCGGACATTGAAGAGCCACCTGCAGTGATAGCATTGCCTGCCAAATTACCATTAGAAACATGATAAAGAAGAGTATTTGTCAAGAAAGGCACTTGTAAAACGCCTAAATCATCTTCCGAATTCAAGCCCAAACGAGCAAAAGCATCGTTAGTGGGTGCAAAAACGGTATAATTTCCTGATGGATCATTCGGATTGACATTTGATAATACTACGGCAACGCCTCCTCTGATAGCCGCGCCTTCTAAAGTAGAAAATGCAGGATTTGAAACAGCTATATTGGCAATTGTCGGCGCATCATTTTCATAATTTTTGCTGCAACTGTTGAGCGATGTCATGAGAATGGCTGCCGCAAAAAGCGCGGTTGATATTTTAACATTTTTCATTTTATATATTTTTTTAAAATTTTTAAATAAGAAAAGTAAATAAGTATGCACGTAAATAAGTAAACAAGGGTGTTAAAAAGAAAAAACACCAGAAGCATAAACACTCGTAGATTTGCCCAAATTGCGACCATCAATGTACATGCTTGCGCCGCCGCCAAGACCAAATCCGCCATAAACTGGGAAAAATGAATTCAAGCCAACGCGCATAAAATTGACTTTAGTGGATGGGAAAAAGCCTTGAAAACCTTCTGCCAAAATATCAGTACCGCCCGTCGAAATTTGATTGGCAATATAGGCATCTACATAATAATTAGCCGCCATACCAATTTTGAATTCACTCGTGAAAGCACTCGGAACATTATTGGTGCGGACAGCATAACCCAATTGCCCGCTTGTAAAAAAGCCAGATTGATGTTTATACAAGGCAATGGCTGAGCCGCTGATGGTTGTAGCACGGTTTCCAATGGCAATAATTGACTGCAAACCTTCATCAACTTTATAGTTGCCAACGGGCGTTTTCAAACCCAAAGCACCTACCAAACTCAAATTGCCTGATGCCACGCTGATATTTATTGGATTATATTTCAAATAAGCAGCAATATCTTGCAAGCCTTCGCGGGTATTTTCATAATTCAAATTCTTCAAAACTTGGCTGCTGGCATTGCCTTTTGATTGGATATAAGGCAAATTTAGAACAAGATTGAGTTTATCTGAAATGGCATAAGTGCCATAAAATGACAAACTATTGATTTCAACTCTTTTAAAAATGGGCACACTGTACACTTTTTGAGGCACTAAATAGACCTCATCATAGGATTCCAAATTGTAGGAAAAGACAAGGCTGCCGTTGCCTTTGTTTTGCATAAAACCACTGATAGGGCTTTGAGCTTGAAGAAATGTCGTGTAGGAAAATAGGAGAAAAACAAGTAATACTTTAAATGATTTCATGGACTTAATTTTTAAATACATATTTATTAATATTTTTCAAATAAGAGATTTTAAATTATCTCTTTGGCTCTACTTACGAGGATTAAACCAAACTCGGTTTTAAAGTATGTAGAAAAAATATTTTTAAAAAAATATTTAAAATAAAAATCCTTATCGAAAATAAAGGAATTGTATGAGTTTTTAGTGTTTTTTACTTAAAAATACTGAGGGGTGTAGAAAACGAAGTTTCAAAATAGAATTTAAAGTGTTCTAAATTCAAATTTATAAACCTATCAGGTTTTAAAAACCTGATAGGTTTGTGCCATATTCCAATCAATATAATTCCGTTTTATTATTATTTCACCCCCGTCTCACATTCCACTTTAGCCATCAACCATTTCTCATTTTCTTTTTTAAGTTCATAATTGCGCGATTCGCCATTGCCTCCATTGGGTTTAAAAACCATCTTAGCTGTTGCTCTATCTCCATTAACAACTGAGATGACTGGGGCAGTAGTAAATTCAGCAAAATCGCCATCTTGCGCGCAATACATTCTATCCGCATCCATGCAAGAAGGCACATCACCTTTCACTTCTGTTACCCAAAGTTTACCGCATTTCATGTAAAAGTCACGCATATTAGTTAAGAACTCTTCGCTAACTAAGCCAGTTTTAGCATATTTTTCAAGATACAATTTCAATTTCATTTCATCCAATTTCAAAAATTTACCACTATCATCAATAAAATTATACTGAGTGGTATCATTTTCAAATGTGCTATAAAATTTGAAAAAACCATGAATAACATCTGCAATAGCGGCTGAATCAGACACCATATTTTTCTCTACAACAGGCGTTGTTGAAGTATTTGTAGAATTATTTTTACAAGATAAAATAAGAGCAGAAAACAATAAAAGGAGCATAAAATTTTTCATTCTAAATTAGGTTTAAACGATAAATGAATAAGGTTAAATAAAAAAAATGTGAAAGTAACAACAGTGTTAATCTTTCACATTTTTTTTATTTTAAAAATAAAATTTTAATCAAAAAACGAATCATATTGATTTTGATTTCCCATTTCACGCATCGGTTCTTTGAGCGGTGCATTAATATCAAGGGTGTCATTTTTCAAAACTAATTCCTGTTTCGCATCGCCGAGAAGGAGTGACGTGCCTTTTTTCTCCCAATCTTCAAGCATTTTTAATCCATCTTCTTCAAAAACGCCGTTTTGAAGGTCAATGCCTTTCATGATTTTTTCACTCATGCTCATAAATTGCTCCATTTCTCCCATCTTGCCACTCACATCGTTGGCAATGGCTTCGAGTGCCATATCGAACGTGACGCGCTTATCAGGATCGCCTTTCAAAATGCTCATAGCCGAGTTCATAGCCGAGTGACTTGCCATAATGGCTTTGCGCTCGGTCTCTTTCACCATCACTTGATCTTTGAGGTCTTCCGCCATCACGTAGCTCGTTTCCTGCATCTTCGTGAGGATGCGATAGAGCGTTTCCATGCGCTTATACAGGTCTTCGAGGCGCATATTTGAGTCCTGCAAACGCCCTGCTTTACGGGTTTTGAGAATCATTTGCGCTTGCTTTTCTGTATCGCGATACTTCGTAGCGTCCTTCAAATTGACCTGAATTTCTTTCTGATTATTGATAATCAACTCCTTGAGTTTGTGCATTTGACCCCTCAGTTGGTTGATCTGTTTGGTCATTTTGGAGAGACTATTTTCAAGGTGTTCGATGTAAGATTTCAAAACACCAATCGGGTCAATCCGAACAAAAATGCCCGTGATTGCCCTCATAAAACTCTTATAGCCATACCAAATTAAATTGCGCGCCTTTGGGTCGAGTATCACATATATGATAGTCGATAAGGCTATCAACATACCCGATAAATACAAGGTGTTTTGAGCCAAGTCAATTAAAACAGGCAAATATTGAGACAATAAATAGCCGCCTCCAGCTATCATCGCCAATAGAAAAACCAATCCTGTTGCGCCTTCTGGGCGTTGCCAAAAACTCTTAGGCTTCAATTCTTTAAGCTCCATAATATTTTATAACTCTTTGATTTTCAGTTTGTTATCTAATATCTAAAATCTAATTATCTATAATCTAATAAATCAAGTGCGGTACAAAACGACTACCATTGTCCGTAATCAAAGTATCTGATTCTCTGATGCCAATCCCTGCCGCTTCTTGACCAATCACCCACGAGCCGACGAGCGCAAAATTGCCATCCGACTCTGGCAAGGGGCATAATGCTTGATAAATAAAACCTTCTTCGCCATAGACCCCCTCAGTATGAGTGACATATTGATTGTTTTCTACCACCGTTACGTTCGCTCCTTCGCGGCTCAGAATTGGTTTTTTGACATAATCAATCAATTCCACCGAATCGAAATATGCGGGCAAAAGGTACGGACTTTCGGGGAATAGTTGCCATAAAATTGGTAAAATTGCTTTATTCGATAGTATCATTTTCCAACTCGGCTCTATCCAATTGGTTTTGTTTTTATCCAACATAATATTTTTTCCAAAATCATCGAATATCAACCATTCGTAAGGATACAATTTGAAAATATTCCGAATGTCTTGCCCTTGTAAATCCTCAAATACTTGATTTTCCTTATCCCATCCAATATCGTCCATGTAAATCAATTGAGTTTTGAAACCGGCTTGAATGGCTGTATCTCTGAGGTATTCAGTCGTCGTCAAGTCTTCGAGTGACTCTTTCATGCAGCTAAAATGTAGCGTACCTTCATGCAAATAAGGCTTTAAATATTGCCAAGTGGCTATCAATTTTTCATGCACTGAATTGAATTGATCCCTGTAAGAAAAGCATTCTTCCAACCAATTCCATTGCACCACGCCCGTTTCAAAAAGTGACGTCGGGGTATCGGCATTAAATTCCAACATTTTAGGCACGCCATTTTGAAAACTGAAATCAAAACGCCCATAAATAGCTGGTGCATCGTCCTCCCAAGTGCGTTCGATATGCGGAATAAACCATTTTGGAATATGAAAAAGGTCGTATTTTTTCTTAGAAACGACGTGTTCAACGGCTTCTAAGCACATTTTCCACAATTCATTCGTCGCTTTTTCAATGGTTTCAATTTCCTTCAAAGTGAACTCATAATACGCACTTTCATCCCAATAAATACTTTCTAAAGTATGAAAACCGAAGCCTAACGCCTCTACTTTTTCCTGCCAATCGCGGCGTGGTTCTATTTTTATTCGTTTCATTCAATTATTTAATTTTTCCCGTTTTATGGGCTTTTTCCCCCCAACCCCCAAGGGGGAGCCATTTGGAAGTAATTACAATTTTTCTTTTATAGAATAAATTTAGTCCGTTCATTTTATTCCAAATGGCTCCCCCTTGGGGGTTGGGGGGAAAAAGCCCATAAAATTACTAAGATGCTGCCTTAAAAGACCTCGCTCCAAAACCACCTCTCACGATGCCGCTTTTAGTCATATTCCTTCCCACATTCGAGGTTGAATGCAGATTGCCTGAGTAAAAACCAGCGCGTTGGTATCCGAATCCATTATTATATGAACCATAGGGGCGGAAGGCATAATACCATAAAAGAGCCGTGCCAATGCCCGACCCATGATGGTGTGTACGCGTGTAGGTAGCTGTAGAATCCGAGCGCATATACACTTTTTTCTCATTTTTATCACCCCAATCACCTGAAGCACCACTGCTCTGAGATTCTGTTTTATTGCAAGAAGCCAAAGTCGCTGAGATGAGGACAAGGCTAACAAATTTAGATTTTTTCATTTATTTAAAGTATTGATAATCAATTATTTAAATTCAAAATATTCCAAACTAAAAACTATAAATCAAACACTACAAACTCATTTAACTGTAATATAAAATTCATAATCTTTTTTCAAAATAGCACTTTTCTCTTCACCTTTTTCATCCTTCACATCCGATTGCATTGTGCCCAAAGAAGGCAATGTATCAGTATGACTGGTTTCCTTAATCAGTGCATTATTTTTCCAAATTTTATGGGAAGTGACGAGCAGGTCGGTGCTATCGTTGAGATGTTCAGTGGTCACGACGGTTTCGATTGCGCCATCGCGACTCATGTCTTTTGTTTGCACTTTGTCGTCGTTATTTTTCTCACCATCGCCACAAGCAACGAGCGAAAACATTATTGAAAAGACGAATAAAATAGTAGAATATTTCATGAAAATAATGATGAATGATGAATGATGAATGATAAATGGTGAATGATAAGTGATGAATGATAAATGATAAATGATAAATGATAAGTGATGAATGATAAATTAAAACTACCCCTCAGTAGTACGTTTTATATGTTCTTAGAAAAACTTTACGAGGGTTTTAAACCGTGTCGACTACGCACAAGTTCTTTGACATAATAGTTATATGAATTATTGAGATTTAGAAAAGGCTTCAAAA
>JAYTUY010000188.1:0-4879 GCA_043744275.1 Saprospiraceae bacterium | reverse complement strand
TCAATTATTTTATAAAATGTTGATAATCAGCAAAATAAACCTTCGAGGTTTCTAAAACCTCGAAGGTTTAGTGTCGATTATTTAAGTCCATTTACTTACATTAAAGTTTGCGGTTTTTTTATTTTTTTCTAAACTTAATTCAGCTATTTTGATACGTACATTTTTTACTTACTTCCTTTGGCTTTAAGAAATCCATTGACATCCAACCAATGCGTAAAAGCGTCAAACCAACGATTGCTGGTTCGGTTTGGATTGCCCAGACCGAATCCATGACCACCATTCTGATAAAGATGAAACTCGACAGGTATGCCCGCTTTAAACCAAGAATCAATCACCCCAAACTGACCTCTGAATAGAAAATCATCGCTGGCAATAACGTTGAACATCGGTGGCGCATTTTTCGGAACTTCAACGGGTCCCATGCCTCCGTATATAGGTCCTATGAAAGCTAATTTCATCGTTTTAGAGTGTAATGTCGAGTGCATAGTAAGACCCGCACCTGCCGAAAAGCCTATCATTCCTATTCTACTGGTATCAACGCCCCATTCTTTTGCTCTTTTAATAATCATGGCATAAGCCGCTTCAGCATCTGCTAATTGATTTGAAAGGTCAAGTTGTAGTGGTGGTATTGCTGATTTAGCAGTGTCAGTGGGTGGTGGCGTAGTCCGTGGGCGATTCATCCAAGCTTTAAAATCTTCAAGGGATTCAGCCGTAGGATGCAACCGGTATTTAAGTACAAAAGCGGCGATACCCTGCTTGGCTAATGCTTCGGCTACTTCCCAGCCTTCATTGCCCATTGAAAGCCATCTAAAACCTCCGCCAGGTGCAACAATTACCGCAGCACCTGTGGCTTTTCCTGGTTCTGGCAAAAAAGGCGTAAGACTTGCAACTGTAATGTTTCGCGCCATTGGGTCGCCCCATTGTTTGAACCATGATTCTTTGGCAGGTTGATTTTCAACACCACCTGTATTGAGCAAAATGGCTTTTGGTTCGGCTGGTGCATCGAGTGGATAAATTGTACCATCTTGCCCCATTGTGCGGTCTGTGCTAAAAAGCAAAAAAGTTAAAGGAAGAGCTTTAACCAAATTTTTAAGTTTGTTAATCATTTTTGTTTGATTTAAATTTTAATTAAATTAGGCTGTGGTCTGCAACCTTTAAAATATTTGAAATACTGTTGTTAATTATTTGCCCTAAATTACAATATAATTTCAAATATTCAACTGCTTCCGTCTGCCAATTTGTAGAATCGGTTATAAGTTTGACTTGATGAATTATTTTAGCAGTCACCCCCTCAGTAAAATGAGGAATATTGAGTAAAAATGAATAGATAAGCCGTGTTTGAGTAGAAAAGTCACTCAGACAGGGCTTGGATTTTTTCATTCAGAAGGAATACCCCACAGTATTTTTACAAAAAAACTATGTTTTCTATGGGAAAACACCTACTACAAATTATGTAGTAAATCTCTATTTATGTAAAAAGCCACCAAAGCCTGTTTGACTTGCTCTTTTTTAAGTAAGGCTTTTCCTAATTTTTTATAACTTTTAGACGGATTTTCTTGGATAAAAGCCTCTATTTCCGCTTGTGTGGGCACTTTTTCAACATTACCCAAACGTCCTAAATCGTTGCCCGTCAATGATTTATCATTTTTAATAAAATCAGGCAAAGCGTCAATACCAATGCCTTTGTGAATAATCGGTTTCGCTACTTCAAACAAGGCTTTGCCCGATGCTCGACAATACCAATCACCACCCAAACGAGCGACCCAATCCGTTTTTGTTTGGTCAATCATGCCTGAGTCATTCAAAATAGCTTCTGAAAAATGCGCTAAAATGACTTCGCATATCACCAAATTAGGCGAGCCGCCTTCTTCACTCATTTGAATCACTTGTTTTACTTTACATTCAAAAACAGCTTTGGATTCCACCACTCGCGGCGGTTTCACCATCACAGACACCCCCTCAGTAAAACCCGCTTTTTTGAACTCATTCACGCCTTTTTCATACTCGCAACTCGCTAATGACATTTGTTCTACCATGTCATAATCCACCATATTGATAACCACGTCATCGTGTTCCAAGACATTTTCAAGCGTGTGCTTATTACTACCGTCTCTCACACGTCTGTTGGGTGAAAAAATCAATATCGGCGGATTTGTGCCAAAAACATTGAAAAAACTGAACGGACTTAAATTGACATTGCCTTCTTTATCGATAGTTGAGACAAAAGCAATCGGGCGAGGCGCAACTGCACCTTGCAAATAACTGTGTAAAACAGGAATGGATACTTCCTTTGGATTGATTGTTAGCATTTTATTTAATTTAATTACGGGTAGAGACGCGATGCATCGCGTCTCTACGGCGTTATGGGTAAAACCGTCGTTCGCACTTCCCCAAAATCCACACGAATGCCATTTTTTTCAGCAAAACCTTTAATAATAATGGTGTCACCGTCTTCTAAAAAGGTGCGTGTTGAGCCATCGGGCAAGGTTATTGGGTTTTTACCACCCCAAGTGAGTTCCAATAATGACCCAAAACTATCGGGTTCTTTTCCTGAAATCGTACCTGAACCCATCAAATCACCCACATTCAAATTACAGCCATTGACTGTATGATGTGCGATTTGTTGGGCAACAGTCCAATACATATTTTTGAAATTGGAAGCGCAAATTTTTACCCCCTCAGTATTTCCCTCTAATTTCTCCCCTTTTGGGTTGGGGGCTAAAAATACTTCTAACTGAATATCAAAATTTTGCCTATTCTGTTCTTGTAAATAAGGCAAAACTTCGGGATTTTGTACTTCGGCTGGTACTCGAAAAGGCTCTAAGGCTTCCGTAGTAACGACCCACGGAGAGACGGAAGAAAAGAAATTTTTAGCCAAAAAAGGGCCTAAAGGCACATATTCCCAACGCTGAATATCTCGTGCCGACCAATCATTTAACAGCATATACCCAAAAACATAATCTTCGGCTTCATTCACATCAATTGCATGACCAATTGGATTGTTTTTGCCAATAATGGTTGCCATTTCTAACTCAATATCCAAACGTTTTGTCGCTGAAAAAGAGGGTAGGGTCGTATCCGTTGCATTGACTTGACCTTTTGGGCGGTGAAAATTTTGACCTGAAACAAAAATAGAACTCGCTCGACCATGATACGCAACGGGCAAATGTTTCCAATTGGGTAACAAAGCATCACCGTTTGGGCGAAACATCATACCTACGTTCGTGGCGTGTTGTTCGGAAGAATAAAAATCTGTGTAATCGCCAATTTTTATGGGTAAATGTAAATCCACATCAGCTAAATCATAAGTTAACAGTTCTTCCAAGCAATCTGGATTGGCAAGAATTTCTTGCAAACGCTTTCTAACAGCATTGGTTTTTTCTTTACCAAGACTGATAAAATCATTCAAATAAGGTTTTGAAAAAACAGCTTTTGGAATGTCAAAACCATGAAAATAGCCCAAAGCGGCAACGTTCGCTAAGTCTATAATTTCATTGCCAATGATTGTGGCGATGCGTTTTCTTGTTAATCCTTTTGGTGAAAAAATACCAAAGGGGATATTGTCTATTGTAAAATTTGACATAGATTTATAATTTTATTCTAACCATGATTTGTAATATTTCCCATCATCAATCTTCAAAGCCGCTTCTGTTATTTGCAAAGGTCTAAAAGTATCAATCATCACCGCCAATTCTTCGGTTTTTGTGTGTCCGATGCTGCGTTCGTAAGCCCCTGGTGCAGGACCGTGCGGAATCCCCGACGGGTGCAAAGTGATATGTCCTTTTTCAATATTATTGCGACTCATAAAATCACCGTCCACATAATACAATATTTCATCGCTGTCAATATTCGAGTGGTTATAAGGAGCTGGAATACTGAGGGGGTGGTAATCGTACAAACGTGGCACAAATGAGCATACGACAAACGCCTTCGTTTCAAACGTTTGATGTACGGGCGGCGGCTGATGTACACGTCCTGTTATGGGTTCAAAATTATGAATTGAAAAACCATAAGGAAAATTATAACCGTCCCAACCGACCACATCAAACGGGTGAGTCGGGTAGAACATTTCGTACAAAACGCCTTGTTTTTTGATTTTTATGATGAAATCGCCCTTTTCGTCGTGCGTTTCAAGGTCTTGTGGCAATTTGAAATCACGTTCACAAAAAGGCGAATGTTCTAAATGTTGCCCAAACCAATTGCGGTAGCGTTTTGGGGTATAAATCGGGTGAAAACTTTCAGCGTATAAAATGCGATTATCGGCTGTATCAAAATCAATTTGATAAATCATGCCGCGTGGAATGATGAGATAATCACCGTATTCAAAGGGAATATTGCCCAACATTGTGCGTAAAGTGCCTGTACCCCGATGAATAAACAGCATTTCGTCGGCATCAACATTTTTGTAAAAATAATCGCGCAACGATTTTTTAGGCGCAGCCAAACCAATATGAATATCCGAATTGACCAAAAGTGGCGTGCGGCTTTCTAAAAAATCGTTCTTCAGTTCGACCTCAAAACCCTTCAAAAGTCGGGCTTTTATGCCTTTTTCAACCGCAATTTTAGGCGAAACATTGGTTTCAGATAAAATTTCTTTTACCATTGTTGGGCGATGAATTTCATACATCAGCGATGACATACCGTCAAAACCGATAGTACCAAACAATTGTTCGTAGTATAAACCACCCGCTTCATTACGGAACTGTGTGTGCCGTTTTTGAGGGATTTTTCCGAGTTTATGGTATAGTGGCATTTTAAAATATTTTGTAATTATCTTATATCAATAGTCCGTTAAGTTTTTATACACGTAACGGCGGCTTCGCCGCCGAAAAGAGGGGGGAAGGACGTTCGATTTATTTTTTTTCATTTGCGGGCTGTG
>JAYTUY010000187.1:0-18142 GCA_043744275.1 Saprospiraceae bacterium | reverse complement strand
AGTTTTGAGTTGAAAGTTGAAAGTTTTGAGTTGAAAGTTGAGAGTTTTGAGTTGAAAGTTGAAAGTTTTGAGTTGAAAGTTGAGAGTTTTGAGTTGAAAGTTGAAAGTTTTGAGTTGAAAGTTGAGAAATTGTGGAAAAAACTCTCAACTCTCAACTCATCACCCCTTCTTTTGTTTTGTTGTGATAATAATACTTGATAATATTTTGGAAACTTCTACTGTTTCTGGATAGATAGAATTAAAATGATTTTCCTCTATAATATTACAGGCTTTCAGCAATTCTAACCAATAAAGTGTTTCATGAGTTTCTTTATTTGCGATGCTCAGTTTATGAATAAAATCTGCTCGACTTTCAGCTTGCAATGATTCGCGAACGTTGGCTCCAATGGATGTACCCGAACGCAATATCTGCTTACTTAGGATGAATTCTTTCTTTTCTTGTTGTAAAAAACGACTTAAATTAACCATTCTAACTGCCACAGCGAATGATTTTTCTTTGATAATACTTTTCCCCATAATATATAAATTTTAAAAAGTTACAAACAAATGCCCTCTCAACTCAAAACTCTCAACTAATTCAGCATGTTATTTTTCTATCCCGAGCTATTACTTGCCATTCTTCGCCTGTCAAAATATCATTTTCTACGACGTGTAGGCGTTCGTACAGGGCGCAAGTCGGGCAAATATGGAAAGGAATGCCATACAAAATATCCCCTACTTGATAGGTATGAGGTGAAGTCACTTCAATAACTAAATGCTCTTCGGACTGCCCTATAAATTTGGCTTCGGGGGTGCGTGGGAAATAAATGCGCTTCGATAATTCATTTTCAGCAGCGATGGATTTATGACCCACGTCCAGACATATTTTATTGGTATCAGGTAAAGAAATAACTCGACATGCCACCCAAACAGCAGGCTCAAAACCTTGTTCAGAGAATGCCGTTTGATAGCCTTTATCCCAAAACACAAATGTACCTGGGCTACAAACCACTCGCTGTCGCTTAGAATGAATGGAATATGTGGAAGCTCCGCCCATCACTATTTCCAACTTGGCTGTATCTGATTTGCCCAATTGTTGCAATAATTGTTTTACTTTATTAAAACTTTCATCTGCTTGGATTTGTCGAATATCAAAATCGGGATTGTGAATATGACCATCGTAGGCATGAAGACCCCTCAGTATCAGATGTGGTAGAGTCATAATTTCATGAAAAAAACGAAACGCCTTTTCAGGTAAAATACCCGTGCGATTCATCCCGACATTTAAATCGATATACACATTGAGTTTTAAATGATGTTCAGCAGCTAATTTGGATAATTGGATGCCAGTATCAGTATTGTCTGTCAAACAAGAGAAAAGAGTATCGGGGTATTTTTTAATTAAATTGACCCATCTCAATTGCTTAGCATTGTTGGGCTGATACGCCAGTAACACATCTTTAGCCCGACACATCGCCAGCATTTCCGCTTCCGCAATCGTGGCGCACTTAAATTTATCAATCCCAACCGCTTGGAGTAGCCGCGTGACCTGTTGAGTCTTGTGCGTTTTTACATGCGGACGCAAACGTTTCACATCGTCAATCATGGCAATGAGCGTTTCGATATTGTGCTTCACCCCCTCAGTAGAAACGACTAATGCAGGCGTATCGAGGGCTTGGATATTGTCAATGTTGTAGGGAAATGCCATTGATTATTGGTTATTGGTTGTTAGTTATTGATTATTAGTTATTAATTATGACTGCATGTTACTCACTAATAATCAACAACCAATAACTAATAACTATTTAATATAATTCAAACATTGCTTCAATCTCTACAGGAATACCATCGGGCAAAGAGCCCATGCCCACCGCACTTCTCACGCCAATGCCGTTATCTTCGCCCCAAATATCTGCAAAAAGTTGACTGCAACCATTGATGACGTAGGGATGCCTGCCAAAATCCGATGTGCAATTAATCATGCCTAATACTTTAATGACTCGTTTGATTTTATTTAAACTGCCGACATGAGTTTTAATAGTAGAAAGGATAGAAAGCCCGACTTGACGAGCTGCTAATTTGCCTGCTTCGATGTCCATGTCTTCACCAACTCGCCCAATAATGAGGCTGCTATCTTCCTTGAAAGGTCCATGCCCCGAGATGTAGAGGTGTTTACCATCAATCAAACAAGGCTTATAAACACCCATTGGCAGTGGTGCAGGCGGCAATATCAAGCCCATTTTTTCAAACCTTTCTTCAGGAGATAATTGTTCCATTTTTTTTAAAATTTATATTTAAACAAACAAATTTAATAGCAAAACCCCAATCAAACCGACGATAGAAACGATGGTTTCCATCAAAGACCATGACCGAATGGAGTCTTTTATGCTCAAATTAAAATACTCTTTATACAACCAAAAACCAGGGTCATTCACATGCGAAAACATGAGGCTGCCGGCACCAACAGACAACACCATCAAACTCGGATTGACATTCAAACTCGGAATCATGGGTGCTAAAATGCCTGCTGTGGTCAAACCTGCCACCGTTGCCGAACCCAAACACACGCGGATAACAGCCGCTATCAACCATGCTAATATCAGCGGTGGCATATTCACATCTTTTAATATACTACTCAATTGGGCAGTTAAACCACCGTCTAACAACACTTGTTTGAGCCCGCCTGCACCACCAATAATGAGTAAAACCATTGCCACATCTTTGACGGCAATGCCATAAATATCCATTATAGAAGGTATTTTCCTGCCCATATTCAAACCTAAAGAAAAAGTGGCGACGATAAGCGCAATCATCATCACAATAGCAGGGTCGCCTATAAAGCGCGACATTCTGATAATGCCTTCGTTTTGAGGAAAAAGAATCGGCAAGATGGTTGTCACTGCCAAAAGGATGACAGGCAATAATGCCGTAATAAAGCTATTTGTACCACTTGGCAAGGCTTCGTCGGGCAAATTTTCGCTTTTGAATGCCTCAGTCGGTTGCGCGTTGATATTTTTTAAAGTTTTTGAAAACAGAGGTCCCGCTATGATAATGGCTGGAATGGCGATGATGATGCCGTAAAAAAGAGTAAAACCCATGTTGGCATTGAACTGAACGACCAATGCAGCAGGCGATGGATGCGGCGGTAAAAAACCATGCGCTACTGATAAAGACGCCAGCATCGGCAAACCAATATATACTGCTGGTAATTTATATTGATACACCACAGAAAAAATCAAGGGTATCACCAATACAAATCCGACGTTGTAAAACAAAGGAATTCCGATGATGAACCCCGTACTCATTAGCCCCCATTGAATATATTTTTCTCCAAAAATTTGAAGCATCAACGCCGCAATTTTTTGTGCTGCACCGCTTTCAGCAACCAATTTGCCAAGCATCGCCCCTAAAATAATGATGACAATCAAAGACCCCAGCATATCGCCGATGCCTTTCTGAATGGATGCCGATATTTTTTCTAAAGGAATTCCAACCATAAAGCCAGTATAAATGGACACTCCTAAAAATGCGAGAAATGGGTTGATTTTCACGGCGGAAATCAACAGAATGAGTAGCACAAGGCTGGAGAGGATGATGAATAAAGTCATGTTAGTTATGAGTTATGAGTTGAGAGTTATGAATTGACAGTTGGAGTTGGAGTTGAGAGTTATGAGTTGAGCCAAACACACAACTCTCAACTCATAACTCTCAACTCATAACTATTCCGTTTCTATCTTTTCAATTTTCAATCCCAACGATTGCAGGCGTGGGACAATATCGCCGTAGCCTCGTTCAATCATCGGTACCCCCCTCAGTATAGTTGTGCCTTTAGCGACTGCGGCAGCGATAACGTAGGCTAAACCCGCTCTCAAATCAGGAATTTCTAAGGGTTCGTCAATAGCCAATAGAGGTGTGGGTCCTGAAATGATGGCTGAATGTTGATGCCCTTTTCCTTCAAATCTGCAAGGCGTATTGCCAAGGCAATGCGTGGTTAATTGTACTTCTGCACCCAATTTTTTTAAGGCATTTAAATAGCCAAAGCGGTTTTCATACACCGTTTCATGCAATACGGACACGCCATCCGCTTGCGTTAGGAGGACAGCAAAAGGCTGTTGCCAATCTGTTGAAAAGCCGGGCCAAACGTCTGTTTCAAGATGAATAGACTGAGGGGGTCTGGCTCTGAAAAAGCGCATAGAATCACTGTCTATCAATTCAAAACCGCCGCCCGCTTGCCTAAAAGACGATAAGAAATTACCCAAGGTTTCAGGGCGAATACCATGCACCGTGATAGAGCCGTCCACCGCTGCTGCCAGCGATGCCCAACTCGCCGTTTCGATGCGATCGCCTAAACAATTCATGACGCAGCCCTTCAATTCAGATACACCTTCTATGCGAAATTCACGCTTCGAATCAGTAAAAATAATAGCCCCCATTGCCCGCAACATGGTGACAATCTCCATGATTTCTGGCTCAATAGCGACATTGTCGATTATAGAAGTGCCTTCAGCCAAAACTGATAGGAAAAGACATGTTTCTGTTGCCCCTACTGAGGGGTATTTGAGGTTGACTTGAGTGCCTTTTAGTCGCTGCATTTTTTGAGCAATATAGCCCTCATCGCCCTCTATTATTTTAGCACCAAAATCTTGAATGGCATCTAAATGAAAATCCACACCTCTCGCCCCGATGATACAACCACCCATAATCGGTACGCTGACTTCATCAAAACGGTGCAATAATGCACTAATCATGAGTATCGGCATCCGATTCGCCCCTGAATGTGGTTGCCGCACGTGAGAATCCTTTGCTTTGGTGGGGTCAATAATCATGACCTTTTTCTCTTTATACCAATCAATCTGAACACCGAGCGAACGAAGCATATCGGCTGTAATTTCGACATCCCCGATGGGTGGCACATTAGTAAGCGTGGTCGGTGAGTTGCCGAGCAAGGCGGCAATCATAGCTTTGGTCGTAAAATTTTTAGCACCGTAGCAAGTGATTTCACCGTGTAGGGAGTTGCCCCCTTGTATTTTATAAGCTGAATGCGGCATAATGGCGTCGAGATATAGTCATTTAATGAAACACAAATGTAGTTTTTTTGTCGTAACTTTCGCGCAGTTTTTATATTAACATACAATCAATCATTCCAATAAAAATGTCAAAAGATAATCAATTTTTAAGCACCATTACTGAGGGGTATGCCTTCAAAGGCGATTGCATCGAATTGGGTGGCGCGATGCTGAACGGAGAAGTAGTGGAAAACTGTATTGTGAAAATACCTTTAAAAACCATGAATCGGCATGGTTTAATTGCTGGTGCAACGGGTTCGGGAAAGACGAAAACTTTGCAAATATTGGCAGAGCAATTATCATCTAAAGGAACGCCTGTTTTGTTGATGGATATAAAAGGTGATCTTTCAGGCATCGCTGTAGCGGGTGAAGACAATGCTAAAATCATTGAAAGACATCAAAAAATAGGCATTACTCATACATTAAGTGGCAATCCTGTTGAATTTCTCACCCTTTCCGATGAAAAAGGGGCGCGTTTAAGAGCAACAGTCATTGAATTTGGACCTGTTTTATTTTCAAAAATATTGGGTTTGAATGATACTCAAGGCAGCGTAGTAAGTGTCGTTTTTAAATATTGCGACGATAAAGGCTGGCTTTTATTAGATTTAGATGATTTTAAAAAAGTCCTCAATTACTTCATGAACGATGGAAAAGAGGAACTTAAAAAAGACTACGGCAATATTTCGCCGATGACGATAGGCACTATTTTGCGCAAAGTCATCGAGCTTGAGCAGCAAGGGGCAGGCACTTTTTTTGGCGAACGCTCATTTGAAGTAGAAGACCTTTGTCGCTTGGACGATGAAGGGCGCGGCATGATTAGTATCCTCCGATTGACGGATATTCAAGACCGTCCCAAGCTGTTTTCAACGTTTATGTTGCAACTTTTAGCAGAAATGTACTCCACTTTTCCTGAAGAAGGCGATTTGGAGCAACCTAAACTCTGCGTTTTTATTGATGAAGCGCATTTGGTTTTTAGCGAAGCTTCTAAAGCTTTATTGAGTCAAATTGAAAGCATTATCAAATTGATTCGCTCTAAAGGTGTGGGAGTGTATTTTTGTACTCAAAATCCGCAAGACGTGCCAGATGCCGTTTTAGGTCAATTAGGTATGAAAATGCAACATGCTTTGAGGGCTTTCACGGCAAAAGACCGTCAAAATATCCGCTTGGTGGCTCAAAATTATCCTCTGACGGATTTTTATAATGTAGAAGATTTGATTACGCAATTGGGTATTGGAGAGGCATTTATTACTGTTTTAAATGAAAAAGGCATCCCTACACCCATAGTTCAGACCATGTTGCGCGCGCCGCAATCGCGTATGGACGTGCTTTCGGAGGTGGAAATCGATAAAATACTGAGGGGGTCTCAAATTATTGAAAAATACAATGAAGTCATCAATAGAGAAAGTGCCTACGAAATTTTGACGGGTAAAGTAGAGACGACTTATGGTTCAGAAGTGCAAAAACCCGCTCAAAAAGAAGAGCCTGGCATGTTTGAAAAAGTGTTGAAATCCCCAGTTGCGAAGCAAGTTGGTAGCACTTTGGCGAGGGAATTGACACGAGGTTTGTTAGGCATTTTAGGGCTTGGTGGAAGGAAAAAGATTTGGTGATAAAAAAAACCTGCAAGAGGAATTAACTCTTGCAGGCAAAATTTTATCTATTCTCAATACAAATCATTAAAATGGTAGCATCAATCCTGCACTCAGTGCAATACCTCGATTCGTCACTTTTACAGAATTATTGTCTTTGTCAAAATCTTGCAGACCATATAAGTAGCGAACATCAATAACCAATCTGTTGCTACCGACACCCAACTGCAAGCCGCCGCCTAAATGCACACCATAGTCCAATCTGTTAGACCTTTCAAAATTGTACTTGCCGCTTTTGTCTGAAATTTGAAGCACACCGCCAATGGTGCTTTTGCTACTCGATTCGACCGAACCGCCTGCTGCATATCCAACGCTCGGACCTGCTTGAATGTAAAAACCTAAACGCTCGCCACCAATCAACCCCCTCAGTAATAACGGAAACTCGATATAGTTAATCTTGTTTTTTGTATCCGTTTCGGTAGTGATGCCGCCGCTTGTTGTTTTTGACATGACACGGCTGCCTTTTTGAGTGAAATTAAATTCGGGTTGAATAGAAAAATTGTTGCTCATTTTAATTTCTAAAGGAATAGCAAAATGAGTTCCTGTGATGTTTTCGTTTTGGTCGTTGTTCCCCTCAGTCTTCCATTTTGAGAGATTCAAACCTGCTCGAAAACCAATAGATGTTTGAGCTGTTAAAGAATAATTGATAAAAAATAGCATTGAAGCCGCTATTGAGGCTTTTTTCAAATAATTTGTAAGCATAAAATACAGTTTTTGTTAGAAAATAAATTATTTAAAAATATACGAAGTAACCACATTTTTGGTTTTTCAAAATCTATTAATTAACATTTTTTTTGTATGGATTTCAATAATTATTCTTATTAAATGATTTCAAAATTCTACGATATTGCCATTATCGGGGCAGGTCCCGGAGGATGTGCTTGCGCTTTAGCCCTGCATGGGAGCGGTTTACGGATAGTGCTGGTTGATAAAGATAATTTTCCACGTGACAAAATTTGTGGCGACGCCATTCCAGGTTTAGCATTTAAAGCAATGGATAAAATAAACCCGAAATGGGGACTTGCGATGAGGCAATTAATAGATAAGGAAGACATTCGCACAGCTAAAATTTACACCCCAAATAATAAAATAATTACACTGGATTGGGTCACTTATGCCTACAACAGCAAGCGGTTGAATTTCGATAATTTTCTTTTTCAACTTGTTAAAAAAGAAACTGATACCACCATTTTTGAAAACAAAAGATTGCAAAAAGTAGTGGTTGAAAATAATAAAGTACAATGTCAATTTGAAGATAATCTGGAAATAAATGCAGCTATCGTCATCGGTTGCGATGGTGCAAATTCGATGGTGATGAGGCAATTGGGCTGTGCTGATTTACAAAATTCGCCTACGTGCGCTGCGGTTAGAACGTATTATCAAGGCATTGAAGGGATGAAAACGGGGGTGAATGAGTTTCATTTTTTCAAAGATTTATTGCCTGGCTACTTTTGGATTTTTCCTTTAGAAAATGGTTGGGCAAACGTTGGATTCGGCATTTTATCAAGTGAAATTGATAAAAATAAGAAAAAAATAAAGCTGAGAGACACTTTAGATGCCATAACCTCGACACTACCAAGTATTGCTCCTCGTTTTCAAAATGCTCAACTGATGGATTCGACCAAGGGTTTTGCTTTGCCTTTGGGTACTCATAAACTGCCAATTTCAGGAAATCGCTTTATGCTTTGTGGTGATGCGGCTTCTCTTATTGATCCTCTGCAAGGTCATGGCATTGACAATGCTATGTGGTGCGGAATTTTCGCAGCTCGGCAAGCAACAGAATGTTTCAAAAAAATAATTTTGAGACAGCATTTATGTCAAATTATGATAAGGCAGTTTATAAAAAAATAGGGTCGGAACTGGCAACTAATGCTTTCATTATGCGCCTTTTCAGTCGTTTTCCATTTTTCTTAAATGCCTTTGGATGGGTGGGTCAAAATCAGAAATTAATGCAATGGATTGCGAGGACATTGAAGATTTGAAAATAAAAAATCCTGAATTTTGTATATTACAAAATTCAGGATTTTTTGTTTTGATTTCATTTCGATTTCATAAATCAATGAAAATCAATTAGTTATTATCACCTTCAGCATCTTTAAACGAAGCAGCGTCGAACAAAAGCGAGAAACGCAATGTATTATCCAATGGACCGCGTTGGCTTGAAGTCGGTACAAGATATGACAAATTGATGCCCAAAACGTTATATTTCAAACCCAAACCAACTGTGAAAAACTGGCGTCCACCTTTTGCTTTGTTTTCATAAAAATAACCTGCACGGACAGCAAATTGCTTATCATACCAATATTCAACACCTAAAGAATATGTCAATTCTTTAACTTCTTCACTGAATCCACCAGGAGCATCGCCAAAAGATTTGAAAATACCTGATACAGGGCTTAATGATCTCCATGCTGCCGTTGAATCAGTAGGCTGTGGTGTTGGCACCAATAATTTATTGATATCAGCAGCAATCACGATGCTATTATATTGGTCGAAAGGAATATCCCAAGCCGCACCAATACCCAAGTTAGTCGGTAAAAAATCAGCAGACCGCAAATAAGTAATTTTGTTACCCACGTTAGAAATGACTGCTCCAACTGTCAAATCTGATTTGCCAGCAGCCGTTTTCATCGGTTTTTTATAAGTGACTGAAAAGTCAACAGCCCCTGCAATACCTGATTGAATACGGTCACCACCACCACCATCAGGGCTTTGACCTGATGCTAAATTTGAATAAATAAACTTACCGGTTGCACCCACTGCAAAATTCGGGCTTAATTGGCGTGAATATGAAGTAGCAATTTCAAACTCGCGGGGACTCCCTTCACCAAGTGGTTGAGCATTAAAATCCGTCCAAGTGATATTACCGAGAGAGAAATAACGCAATCCGATACCCACCGCTTGCTTGACTTTAGAGCCAAACTGATAGAAACCAGTACCATAAGCCATGTAAATGTCATTCACACCCAGATTACGCAACCAAGGGGTATAGCTCAATGATGCACCAAAATTTTGAGTAGCAAATGCCAATTTTGAAGCATTGAAGTTAATGGAATTAGCATCAGCACTGAGTCCGATTCCTACATCGCCCATAGCACCTGAGCGGGCGTCAGGATTGATGCGTAGGAAAGGAACGGCAGTTTGAACGGTGCCACCGCATTTTTGACCATTTGGCAGATAGCCGTCAATGCATTGGGCGAGTGATGTGTTTTTTGTCGTTAAAACAAACGTTAACGCAAGAGCGAAAATGGCGATTTTTTTCATGTCCCGTAGAGATTTATCAAATTTAAAGTCTGAAAAAAGTTTGTGAAAATAGAATTTGTTCATAAATAAATACCTTTTTAAACGATTATGCTTGTTTTTAAGTATTGGCTGAGGAATCTTATTTCAATATTTATAGATGTTATTTATAAATTGTTGATTTACAGCATCTTAACAAAAATTTAACTATTAAGTTATTTTTTAAAACGAATAAATTTCAAGATTATTTTAAAATGACTAATTTTTCAAAATCGCTTTCAGCCGTTAATTTTTTACCTTTCACATCTTTACCTGTTATTTTTACTCGATAAAGATAGACACCGCGAGCGAGTTCTCCGCCATAATCATCCTTGCCATCCCAATCAATATCAGCTATTCTATACCCCTCAGTATCCACGTCTTGATCAATGGATTTCACGATTTTACCACTCACTGTAAAAATATTTACGCGCACATGTAGCTGTTGACCAACTAAATTATGCTCGAACTGAAATTTTGTTTTTGTGGTAAATGGATTAGGATAATTCAGTACATGACTTAAAGCCGCTTTTGCATTTGAAGCCACTACAAATTCAGTATAACCTTCGGCTGCATTATTTGCCACATCCCATGCTTTCACTTTGATTTTATGCCTGCCGAGAGCCAATTTACTGAGGGGGTATCGCACCACCCCTTTTGTCGGGTCATCTTTGACGGCTTCATAAAAATTATTGAGCGGCACTGTATTTTTAGCTTCATCCAAAGTGCCTGCCAAATCATGACCAATGCTTGTTCCTGCAACATTAATACCATTGTCATCACTTAACTTAACATAGAGCGTCGGATTAGGGTCAGTCATGCCGCCGAAAGCGAAATTATCATCATTCATATACACTTGCACAAGCGGTGGCAAATTGTCCGCAGTTACTGAGGGGTCGGTACCGCCGATGATGAAATTTTCAAAATTGCCAGCAGCATCTGTTGAGCCGTCGGTAGCATAATAACTAATTTTTCCGTTTGAAAATGAATAATCAATATCTTTTGGAATGACAAAAGTGAATTTCCATTCACCATTTTTTATTGTAGCTGCGCCTTTGAAAAGTATATTTCTTTGAATCGTGAAATCCCTGACATAGCTTCCAGGGTCTTGACCCAACGTTCTTAAAGTTGTCGCTTTATCATAAACGGTGGGATATAGAGTGCCGTTGAAATTTTTCAAAACCAACCCATTATCATCCAAAACTGAGCCTTCAATCGTCACTCTTTGTAGGGCACGAACTGTATCAGCCATTAAATTAGCGGCTTTGTTATTAATTTTTAAAGTACCTATATTATAACGTGGCAAAGCTAAACGCATGGAAGGGTCGCCGATGAGCGTGAATTTATTGCCATTATTGCCCGTTCTGGTAGCATTTTTAGCGGAAGTAATGATTTCACCAAGCGTTTGCGGCTTATTATTGACTCTCTTATAAATGGTGTCAAATACCGCAGTCGTCAATTCAGCATTGCTATTAGCATATACTGCTCGAACCGTTGAAAGCAAGGCAACCGCACCGCCCACAGGATTCAAAAGGGCAATTTCACCCGCCGCTTCTTCCTTTGGATTGTCATAACCGCAAAACGAACAAGTGGCAGTAATAAATAAAGGTAATTTGTCAAAATTGCGCCATGTATCCAATTCCTCCCGCGTGAGGACGGCTTCCTGAGCCAACCGTTTAGGTCCACCATGCCCTAAATAGCACATAGTCAAAGCACCTTTAAATTGGTCTTGATAGAGAGATTCATTCAAGGCAGGGACGCGCGTACCACCCGCAGATACAACTTGTGGAAAGGCATCCACATAGAGTTTATCTAAATTAATATTCTTTTCAGCTGTCAAAACATTATCAGCTATATCATCGCAAGAGTTCATATGTTGGTTGGCATCTTCATCATCAGCCATGAATACCGCTCGATTGCGCCAATCGCCCAACGATGTTGGACTTTCATAATTCAAAATTTTACGCACTACTGCATCTGCCTCAGTCGCTGTTTTGCAAACGATTCGCCCAACTGCAATGTCCAAATCGCCTTCCAAATCTTCACCCCCCTCAGTATCAGAGAGCAAAGCGTAATAATCATCGCTTGGATAAGATTCGATGCCGTCAAAGTCATTATCCACTTCATAAGGGGGAATAAAATCGCTGGGTTGAAGGTTGCCCAAAGGATAAATGCGCTTATAATCAAACGAACCATCGCCCATGAGAAGCATATATTTGAAACGCAAATTGCGAGTGAGCAACAGGCGAGCGAAATCTCGAATAGCCGAAGGGTCGAGCGCGCCACTTGAAAATTCATTATAAATCTGACCAATTTCTGCTAATTCGACTGTAAAACCAGATTTTTTACGGCGTTGCTCCGCAAGCGTTTTAGCAGCTGCTTCAAAACTTTTATGATAAACAATCAGTAAATCAATATTATCAATGGCATGTAAATTTTGATTCGCTATTTTACCAACGGCTGTGGGTTTGAGCAAGGCAGCATTTTTATCGAAAGCGACAAATTCTTTTAGTGTATTATTGGTTGCTGCACCAAAACTTAATGTATTTCCTGCAAGTGTAAACTCTTGATTTTTAGGTTTTTGTGCATTTGTTATGTCCCAAATGACGGTATTGCCGCTGGCATTGGCTACTTGAAAATTGGTTGAGGCAAAGCCCATACTTTTCACATC
This sequence comes from Saprospiraceae bacterium, assembly GCA_043744275.1. Classification (GTDB taxonomy): domain Bacteria; phylum Bacteroidota; class Bacteroidia; order Chitinophagales; family Saprospiraceae; genus JAAFJT01. Next base: position 5,501 of record JAYTUY010000187.1, on the reverse strand, counting down.
TCTAAAGCTCAATTGACTCTCTGTCAACTGTAAACGCCGCCGAGCATTGACTTGAATAAAATCCAACCAACCCAATCTGCCTTCTGAGGAGGGATATGCTACTTTGATGTCTATATTTTCACCCGAAGGAATATATTTTCCATAAATATTGTCCATATCCGCCATTTTATCTTCGGACGGATTGTTGCCCGCAGCGGAAATATAGCCCGTGTAATTTTGCCCTGATGATGTGACCGTGAAATTGACTAATCCACTGGTGATACCAGCAAATTGCACCCTCAATTTGACAGAATCGGCAGCAATAATATTCGGAAATTTGAATTTATCGGTATAAGTCCGCTCTTGAACACTGCTGACGAAGGCATCGCCAAACCATCGCTTACCTGTGCCTTGCGTACAATTGCAAGGTTGGCTGGCGAAAAGATTGATTTTATCTTCTTCTAAACGGAGGTAATCATTGAAAGCTGTAGAGGTATATGCAGGATTTGAAAAGGAATTTTGAGCCACTGCTCTTAAACCGTTGCCACCATTGATTTTAATAAAATAAAAACTTTCGTTGGCATATACATTTTTAGGGCGATTGAACTCTAAGTTTTTACTATCAAAATACCATTTATCAGGTCCTACACCATAAAATAAAATATAGTCTGCTGCATCAAATTTGCCGTCTGCTTCGCCTGAAATCACGACTGAGTTTTCAATCAAATCGTCGGGTCTTGCAGTCGCGTTGGCTTCGGGCAACATGCCGCCGCCGTTGCCATATATTTTAATAGTGCGTGGGTCGATTTGATCAATATTGGCTATTTTTAATTGGTTTTTTAAAAAATCATAATCCAATTTAAAAACGCCTGTTTCTTTTATTGAAAACTTATAAATATCACCATCTTTCAAAGCCGATTCGCGCGTACCAAGCAACCCTCTTTCAGTAATGCGTGTTTTAGATGGTTGAAAGGCAATGCGTAGTTCAAAATCAGTCAATTTTTCAAGATTATTGCTTGATTTGCGAATGGGGATAAATTCAATATTTCCAAAATATTTACCTCGCTCCTGCGTTACAATAGCTGAAAGAACGATGTTTTCAGAAAGCTGAGAATGGTCTTTATCGGCTTTTATACTGAGGGGGGTAAATTGCATATTATTAAAATCAACGCTCAACTGACCATCCGATTCCAAAGGGAAACGATAGACGAAAACAGGCAAAGTTGGCGTTTTATGTTTGCTATAAACCGCTCCTTTGAAAGTTGCCATTTCCCGACTTGGCTTATTTGGAATGGGATTCACCAACGGTTTTTCCGCCCACACGAGGACACGACGCAGCGTGAAAGAAGACTGAGCCAATGAAAAAGTTAAACCGACGAAGATGAGGAGTGTTGTAAAGATAAATTTCATATCTTGCGTTGACTAAATTAAATGATTAAATTTGAATGTAAATTGAAATCAAATTTGTTATAAAAAACGTTAAGCAAATTTCATTATTGCTAAATTGATAATAATTAACATATTTGGAAGATACAAAAGTAATGCATTTTAAAGTTTTAATAGCCAATCACTAACAGATGACTAAAAAATTACTGTTTGCGCTTTTACTCGGTTTTATACTGAGGGGGTTCGATGCACAGGCTCAAGACCCCGTTTTCAGCCAATTTTATGCCTCGCCTTTGCAGCTCAATCCTGCGTTTGCAGGCAGTGCTATGGCACCTTTTATTGCACTCAATTATAGGATGCAATATCCAGGCTTTAGTGGTGGGGCGGCATATTCTACCTTCGCCGCCAGCTACGATCAGCACTTGAAAGGCTTGAACAGTGGCATTGGTTTTAGCCTTATGACGGACGACGCAGGGCAAGGAATTTATAAAAAAACGTATGCCAGTGCTGTTTACTCCTATAAAGTGGATATTAATAAACAACTTTCTACGCGTATAGGCATTGAAGCCGGTTTCATCCAAAGCAATTTGAATTGGGACAAATTGGTTTTTGGCGACCAATTAGATGCTATTAATGGACCGACCAATCCAGATGGTTCTGTTCGCCCTTCATCTGAAATACGCCCTGCCAAAACAAATAATACCTTGTTTGATATTTCAACGGGCATATTGGTTTATGGTGCTGGTTTTCATGGTGGCTTAGTAGCAAAACATTTAGCCACACCCAATGAAGGTTTCCTAAACGTCAATCAAAATTTAAAAATAGGCTTGCCCATGCGCTTGACGGCTCATGCGGGCTATGAATTTACCCTTAAAAAAGCGACTCGTTATAGCCCTTCTAATTTTATAGCACCCACTGTGATGTTCGTAAAACAAGGAGATTTTGCTCAATTAATGGTAGGAACTTATGCGGGTTTGGGACCTATTATTGTCGGCGGTTGGTATCGTCATGCTTACACCAATCCCGAATCGGTGGTATTAATGATGGGATTCAAGCAGGACTATTTCAAAATCGGCTATAGTTTTGATTATACCATCGGCTCGCTTTCAGGCAGAACCGCAGGCTCGCATGAAATATCATTGACCCTCAATCTCGACCCTGGAGCAGGTAAAAGAGTGGATATTAGTGACTGTTTTCAGATATTTAGATGATGATTAATTTCAATTGAATATTTAAATAAAAGCCGCCCTTACAAATTGAGTAACGGCGGCTTTTTATTATTTACAATGTTTTAATTTATTGATTAACAGTGTTTTATGATAAAATATTTTTTTACAAGTGTCAATAATGCCTCCAAACGGCATTTTACTGAGGGGGTCAAGTATATGGTGATTAGTACACTTTGTTTTACGGTGATGCAAGGTTTGATTAAATATTTACCTCAAGACCGTATCCCCACCATCGAACAAACATTTTTCCGCTCATTTATTACAGCAATATTTTGTGTTTTTTTTATGTTGAAAAATCGAATCTCTTTTGCTATTAAAAATGTAAAAATGATATTGATACGGAGCATAGTCGGGTCTATTTCAATGTTCGCATTCTTTTACGTTTTACCTCGAATGCCTTTGGGTAGCTCTGTGACCATCAAATATTTATCCCCTGTTTTCACCGCCTTATTTGCAGGGGCAATGCTCAATGAAAAAATAAAACCTGCCCAATGGGTTTATATTTTAATGGCATTCATCGGCATTACATTTTTGAAAGGATTTGACGACCGTATTGCTTTGATTGATTTATCTATTGCGCTCATATCAGCCGTGACTGCAGGATTATTATACATCATCCTTAGGCAAATCGGAAATGATGATCATCCTTACACAGTGGTTTTTTATTTTATGTTTATTGCCAGTCTTATCTCAGCGGTTTTGATGATTCCGTATTGGGTAACGCCGAGTTTAGAAGATAGTTGGGTATTTTTAGGCGTCGGCTTTTTTGGTTTTATCGCTCAAATATATATGACCAAAGCTTTTCAAGAAAAAGAAGATGCCAATTATTTAGCCCAATTTAAATATTTAGAAGCCGTTTTTGCTATCATCACTGGCTATTTGTGGTTTGGTGAAACCTATACTCTTTTGAGCTTTTTAGGCATAGTGCTCATTTTTATGAGTCTCATTCTCACTATTCGATTGAAATTAAAATAAAAACTCAAGAGTTTGGCATAAGATTGGGGAACTAAAGAAGCCTATACTATTTAAGTTATTAAACACTTTTAAAATAATACAATATCTTTGTCGTATTCAGGCGTGTATATAAATGTAGAAAGAGTTTTAATTTTAGTTAAATTTTAAACTAAAATTAATAATCAATAAAATAAACTCCTTCGCAGAGCGTTAAAATGCGAACAGAAAAGGAAAGAGATTTAACAAAATAAGTATATTTGCGCGTTCAATTTAAAAAACGTTTCATTCAACGATGACAAAACTCCTTAAATTAGGCTTCTTGCTGATGTTATGTGTTTCAATCACACTCACGACATCATGCCGTAAAAAAGACAAAAGTTCTACCACTGGTTGGAACTATAACGACCCAAAATGGGGGGGCTTCGAAAAGAAGAACTATGAAGGTCAAGCAACAGGTCCGAACCTCGTACTTGTTGAAGGTGGTACTTTCAACATGGGTCTAACTGAGCAAGACGTAACATACGAGTGGAACAACGTTCCGCGTCGTGTTACTGTTTCATCTTTTTACATGGATGAAACCGAAGTAGCAAATATTGATTACCGCGAGTATCTTTACTGGCTTGAGCAAGTATATGGTGCGCAATATCCTGAAGTGATTCAGAAAGCATTGCCCGATACACTTGTTTGGCGCGAAGAATTATCTTACAACGAGCCTTTCGTTGAAAACTATTTTCGCCACCCTTCTTATGACAATTATCCAGTAGTCGGTGTCAACTGGTTGCAAGCCAATGAGTATTGCAAATGGCGGACTGACCGCGTGAATGAGATGATTCTCATTGAAAGAGGTATCTTGAATCCTGACTTGGAGCAGAAAAACGAAACGGTATTTACGACCGAGACGTATTTAGCTGGTCAATATCAAGGCAGTGTTCGTAAAAACTTGAAAGACCTTCGCACAGGCACTGAGCGTCAAGTTCGTTATGAAGATGGTATCATGTTGCCTTCATATCGCCTCCCTACCGAAGCAGAATGGGAATATGCTGCACTTGGTTTGCAAGGCAATATGGCTTCTACTCAAGACGAACGCATCACTGACCGTCGCATTTATCCGTGGAATGGCAACACTGTTCGTTACCAACGCCATGATAAAAATCAAGGCGATATCTTAGCTAACTTTAAGCGTGGAGCGGGTGACTACATGGGTATGGCTGGCAATTTGAATGACCATGCTTCGCAACCTGCACCAGTTCGTACTTATATGCCAAATGATTTTGGTTTATATAATATGGCAGGTAACGTCAACGAATGGGTAGGTGATATTTATCGCCCAATGACAAGTTTATCTTTACGTGATGCAGATAACCAAGACTTGAACCCTTTCCGAGGTAATGCTTTCCAAACAAAAGTGTTAGACGAAAACGGTAAACCTGTAGAAAGAGATAGTTTGGGTCGTATGCGTTACCGCGACGTCAAAGACGATGAAGTAGCGAATCGGGATAACTATAAAAAAGCGAAATTATATGACTATATGGATGGTGACAAAGAGTCAAAATACTTTGCAGACCAACCCATGTATGACTATGGTAAAAAGACTTTGATTAGTGATAAAGCTCGCGTTATTAAAGGTGGCTCATGGGCTGATAGAGCTTATTGGTTGTCTCCAGGCACTCGTCGTTTCAAAGATGAAGACAAATCTGATAGCAAACTTGGTTTCCGTTGCGCTATGACCCGTAACGGTGGGCAGACAGGCAATAATGATACGGGAGGCAATAGCTTCAAGTCTAAAAAGAAAAAAACGAATAGGAAGTTTAAAAAATAATTTTTTTTAATATTTCTTAAAAGTCTCAATTTATCTTTAACTTGACATTGTTAAATTAGGAAAAAAGCTACTATGGTTTAAAAATTGTTGAATAAAGAATGAAACAGGACAAAACTATTGGGGTCTAAGTGTAA
>JAYTUY010000186.1:0-18331 GCA_043744275.1 Saprospiraceae bacterium | reverse complement strand
TCGCATTGCTTTGCATTTTTTTTCATCAACTTGATGTATGCAACCTTCATACTCTTTTTTTATATTATCTTTTTTTACTGTACAGTAGTTTGCTTTTTTATTTTAAAAAATAAATCACCTATATGTCGAACACCACCACAGAGCAGTACAAACTGACACAATACTCGCATGGCGCCGGCTGCGGCTGCAAAATCTCTCCTAAAATTCTTGATAATATTCTTAAAAATCAGCATGAAAAGCTGTTTTATAAAAACTTGCTCGTTGGCAATGAAGAGCGTGACGACGCGGCGGTTTTGGATTTGGGCGATGGCACTGCTGTTATTTCCACAACCGATTTTTTTATGCCTATTGTGGATGATGCAGAAGATTTTGGACGAATTGCCAGCGTGAATGCTATTTCTGACATCTATGCAATGGGCGGCACCCCTATTTTAGCCATTGCCATATTGGGTTGGCCCATTGATAAAATCCCTGCTGAGGTGGCTAATCAAGTCATCGAAGGGGCACGTAAAGCTTGTGCGGAAGCAGGTATTCCATTGGCTGGCGGTCACTCGATTGATTCGCCTGAGCCGATATTTGGCTTGGCGGTGACGGGTCGAGTAGATGTGAAAAATATTAAGAAAAATGGTGGTGCTACTGAGGGGTCTGTCTTATTTCTGACAAAACCACTTGGTGTCGGCATATTTACAACGGCTCAAAAAAAGGATAAACTCAAGGCTGAACATGCTCAAATCGCCTCCCTCAGTATGAAACGCTTGAATAAAATAGGTGCGCTCATTGGCACGCTCGATTATGTGGAGGCTATGACGGACGTGACGGGATTTGGCTTGCTCGGGCATTTATCTGAGATGTGCGAGGCATCAAATATGCAGGCGGTGATTGATTTCCAAAAAGTGCCTTTGTTGAATAAAGAAGCGATTGATTATTATCTCAATGAAAAATGTATTCCTGGGGGTACAGTTCGCAATTTTGATAGTTATGGACATAAAATTGGCACTCTCACCGATTATCAACGCGCTATTCTCTGCGACCCTCAAACGTCGGGCGGTCTTTTAGTGGCTGTAAAAGCGGATAAAGCCGATAATTTCAAGGAAATACTGAGGGGTGAAGGCATTGAAGCTGAGCCAATGGGATATTTTGTTAAGAAAATGGAAGGGCATTCTTTAATTGAAATAATTTAATTTTATAAGTTAAAATCTATTTTCGTTGATAAAAAACAAACCCGTTTTTATCGTATAAATATTGCAATGTAGAAACCGTATCCAGTTGTGCTTTCGCTGAATATTTGGCTACCCAATAAGTCGGCTTATCGACTGCCCCCCTCAGTAACCACTCGTTGTCAGCATGATTGGGATTGGTTGGAATTTGTTTTTTTGTATAAAATAAATGCGCATAGCTTTTATATCCGAAGGTGGTCATGTAGCAATCCTCAGTCGATTTTTGAGTATAAAATTCAATGGCAGCATTTTGAGAATAGCCTTCAATATTGTTGATAAAAAAGAATAAGACGAGGTTAACGAATATAGCTGTTCCGATGAATAATCGGCTTACCCCCCTCAGTAATTTGACGTTTTTCAAGGTAAAAACAAAGAAAAATACATTAAAAAGCATTAAAAAGCCAGCTATTGACTCCAAGCCTGTCCATTTTATAGGGGCTTCCAAATTTTTCAAAGCAAAAATATCAGCTCCAAAAAGAGGTTTCAGTATTGAAATATGTTGACCGACAAATGGCACGGCAACGACAATCAAACCTATCAAACTGCCCACCACTATCAGTAATATTCTCTTAAAAGGAAAGAAGAAACCGTCTTCAATCATATTTTTTAAACTGATGGCTGAAAGGAAAGTCAAGGGCAAATAACACATCGAGGAGTAATGCACTATTTTAGATTGAACGATGCTAAAAAGTATAATCACTACCCAAAACAAGACCTTCATCCAGCGAGTGAAATCCACCTTTTCATCAAAAAAATTATAGCTTTTATACAAGGCACGCAAGGCGAAAATGGACGCAGGAAAGCAGCCAAAAAATATCACAACGAAATGATAACCAGGGAAACCGCCATGCCCTGCATCTTCCGTTTTGGCTAATCGGATATTGTATTCAATGAAAGTTTGGATAAACCAAAAGCCATTTTTAACTGTCTCTATGCCAAACCAAAACATGGTGACTAAGAAAGCAATTATTGAAAAATAAACAAATTGTTTTATTTTAATCCATCGTAACTCCTTGTAAATCAATAGTTTACAAAATATGGTCAGTGCTATAATTAAAAATCCAGCGGGTCCTTTTGTCAAAATAGCCAAGCCTACAAATATACCAGCGAGGGCAAGGTATTTATATTTTAAAAATTGAAACCCTTCTTTATTATGTTCTATGCCTTCCACTACGCTTGATGTGGTTCCCCCTTTGGGGATTAGGGGGCTACCCTCATTTTTCATCCAAAAAATAATGGAAAGAAAGATGAATAAATTGAACCACGGGTCAATAATGCCGCTCTTGAAATAAAGATGTGGCAATATAGAACCGATATAAGAAAGCGTCCAAAGCCATCCAAAAGCCTTGTCGTAAAGTGATTTTCCTAAATGGTATATAATAAGGAGTGTGGCGATGCCGCATATAGCGTTGGGGAAACGCGAGGCATATTCATTGACGCCAAAAATATGCATGGATAGGCTTTGCAGCCACATAAAAAGCGGTGGTTTTTCCCAAAACGGTTGAAAGTTGATTTGAGGACGCAGGTACTCCCCCCTCAGTATCATCTCGCGGCTACACTCGGCGAAGTTGATTTCGTCCCAATCAAAAAGATGGACGCCGCCGAGAAACGGTAGAAAAACAATGGCAGCCAACACTCCAATTATCCAATAATTCCAATCTATTTTCATATTTTAAAACATAATAGGATGAAATTTGAATTTTCCGAGAGAATTATATTCCAAAGCAGGGGCAGGTATTTTAATAAAATTGAAGGTATTGCACAGGGCTTTTACAAATTTACTATTTGTTTTAATTTTACTTAAATCAATATCTAAGGATAAAAAATATTGTCGATAGCGCGGATAATAAGTCGGGTCGCCCGCAGGAAAATAATTGTAGTATGCACCAAATACATTTTCAACACTGTAACCAAAATCTACATTGAGCCATGCTGGAATGCGCGAATTTTTCGCAAAACTCCGTGGATTGATAGATAGCCACCAATTGAGGGCATTGTAATCTTTAAAAAAAGTTTCTGCATAATTACCACCATACAATGTTTTTGACATCGAACTGATTGATTTTGAAGAGCCATCCGCATCTTTTACAAGCGTTTTGGAGTATTTTTTAGGAAAATTCGATACTTTCAAAATCATTCGTTGTTCATTCCAAGTCGCTTGTTGCAAACCAAAAAGCGCACAACCAGCCGTATTGGCAAGCATATCTCCTTTTGAAAAACCCCATTGAGCTGAAAAACCGTCGAGCACTTCGAGCGTTGTTTGGAAAAGCATTCCTGAGCCAATGCCCAATAAAGCAGCATTCCGATTTTTAATGCCTGCCCATTTGAAAGCTTGATAAGCCCATTTTGTTTCGACATAAGCCGTCAAAACATGACCGCCTTTGTCGGCTTGATTCCATTCGCCATTATCATCAAAACCATGAAATTTTGTTCGAGGATATCCAGCATACCAAACTTTATTGAGCAAAAGTACTGCACTTGTATAGCCTACTGCACCAGTTGCTACAAGCCCAATAACCCGTTTTTTATCAAGGGTGTCAGCATTTTTAAAAAACAATTCGCTTCGACTTTGAGCGCATAAAGTATTGATAATGAATACATTAGCAGTAATAAAAAATAAAATTCTACTTTTCATAAGAATAAATTTGAGTGTGATAATCAGCACGAAGGTATGGGTTTTATGAAATTTAATTAGGTATTGATTAAAAAAAACACTTATACTCTCATTAAATCTATTTCGACAAAATCAGCTAATTTTTTTTTTTTGAAAATTATAATGGCTTTAATCACTAATTTTGTTTTTTAATTTTTAACAATTAAAACTGCTTAATACTTAATAACTGCATCAATCGAAATTATCATTATCAAAAACAATCACTACAAGCATGAAATTAAGAACACTTCTTCCGTTTGTCATCCTACTTTCTTTAGCTACGGCCTTATTTTTTTTTCCTATCAAAATGAAAAAATCTCTTGAAGATTTAATACAAAATGTAGCTAAAACTGATCAAATAACTCCTATTGACAATAAAAACGTTACTTTATCTGAAAAAGGTGATTCACATGACCCCCTCAGTATTATACGTAAAAAAAGGGTTGAACAGAATAAATACCCTGAATTTAATTCAAAAAACAATCGTGAAACCGAAGAAAATAAGGAAGCCATCGGCGAAGAAGATGAAATGCCCGCAGCTGAAAAAGCATGGGAAGCGGCTGAACTCGAACGTCTCAGAACCTTAGACCCTGCCTTGGGCTATGTGCCAACCGAGCGGCGTCGGAAAGCCATCGAACAGACGCTGAGAATGCAGCAACAAATGTACAATAACGACCAAATACTGAGGGGTAGCCTTCAAAAAGCCCGTTGGATTGAACGCGGACCGGGCAATGTAGGTGGGCGAACGAGAGCCATTTTAGTTGATTTGAATGACCCAACGCGTCAAACCGTTTACGCTGGAGGTATCACTGGCGGTCTTTACAAAACGACTAAAATTGGTGCAAATAATCAACAATGGTCAAAAGTGGATGATTATCAAGACATTTTGACGGTCAGTAGCATTGCTCAGGATGTTCGAAATCCTAAAATAATGTACGTGGGAACAGGTGATGCGGATGGCAGAGATGCCCCAGGCAATGGTGTTTACAAAACCATTGATGCTGGCAAAACATGGCGTTTATTGCCCTCAACGACTAATGGCGATTTTGCGGTTGTGAGTTCAATACTTGTTACGCCTGATAGCGGTTATGTGTTGGCGGCTACTTTTGGCGGTGTATATAAAAGTAAAGATAATGGTGAAACATGGTATAAAGTGCTGGGTTCGGGTATCAAATTTGGTAGCACCGATGATAAGTTTTACAAAATAGAACGCGCTTCAAATGGTCGGTTTTATGCTTGTAATACAGGAAAAATCTTCAAATCTAATGGTTTTGGAGAGCCTGGCAGTTGGGAAAATATATCCAAAACAGAAAATAACTTCCCTGGCGGTTGGTCTCGGACTGAGATTGCGGTTGCGCCCTCGAATCCAGATATTGTTTATGCTGTTGGCAGTATAAGCAATAGAGGAACAGTCATTTATCGCACCAATGACGGTGGCACGACTTGGCAAGCTGGGTCAAAACCGAGTTGGCGAGATGGCTGCGGTGGCAATGCGAGCGATGCAGATTTTACAAGAGGACAGGCTTGGTATGATTTGAGTTTGGTCGTTTCGCCGAATGACCCAACATCTGTTTTTGTAGGTGGTGTTGATTTATTTAGTAGCTCAAATAGTGCTCAATCGTGGACTCAAATGACTGTTTGGACAGGCAGTTGTGGCACTATTCAATACGCTCATGCCGACCAGCATGTAGCCATTTTTGAGCCTAATAATCCGAACGTTTTATACATCGGTACTGACGGGGGTGTTTACAGAATTGACAATCCGTCTGGTACTTTTCAAGTAAAAGAAAAAACGGATGGTTTTATTACCACTCAATTTTATGGTTGCGCTATTCATCCCGATTCTGCCGCCACTCAACTGATAGCAGGTGCGCAAGATAATGGCACATTGATAGTCAACTCTGCTGGTGTTGGCAATGCCAACGGTCGCTCGATTGGTGGCGACGGTTTCCTTTGTTTTATTGATCAAAATCAACCGAATATTCAAATTGGCTCAGTTTATTATGGCGATTGGAAATTATCTACCAATGGAGGAGCCAGTTTTGGAGGTGGTGCAAAATCTGATGGCGGATTTTTTAATCCTGCTGATTATGATGATGTGAACAATATTTTATATGCTCAAACGACAAAAGGCGAGTTATGGCGTTGGAAAGTGAATGTCAATCAAGGAGAAATTGTTGATATTGCAGGCACCACAGTCAGCAATATTTCAAATGTTTATGTTGATTTAAATAAAAGAAATCGCATTTATATAGGCACTTCACAAGGGCGAGTGCTTCGCGTGGATAATGCGAATGAAGGCAGTACTCTTTCTGAAGTGGCTCTTGTCGGCAATTTTTCAGGCTTCGTTTCAAGCATTGCCGTTGAAAAAGGTGATACCAATCACGTGCTCGTGACCCTTTCAAGTTATGGTGTGCCGAGTGTGATGGAATCTAAAGACGGTGGTACAACATGGACGAATATTGAAGGCAATTTGCCCGATATGCCTATTCGCTGGGGCATATTTAACCCTGCTGATGGTCGCCAAATCATGCTCGCTACTGAGGGGGGTGTCTGGTCAACCAATCAAATTAATGGTAAAGAAACAGTTTGGTTTCCACCGTTTCCAGGTCGTGGCACGCCCATCGTTCGGACGGATATGTTGCAAGTGAGAGAGTCAGACTTGACCGTTGTGGCGGCTACTTATGGGCGAGGCTTGTGGACAACCACATCGTTGGGCGCGCCTAAATCTGTCATAAATTATAATGGTGTTTCGTATGTAACAGCTCCCACAGTTTTCAAAGGAGAATCTTCCAATGCTGCTGATAATTTTCTTTGGAATTTCGGCGATGGTGCGACAGATACGCTTGAAAATACAAGCCATGTTTATAATCAAATAGGTGTTTACAATATTGCATTGAAAATAAATGGCGATGATAAATTGACTTCAAATAGTAAACTCAAAATTTTACCTCAATTGCCAACGCCTTATAAAACATCTAAAAGTGGCTATCTCGGCAATTTTGAAACGACGGACGAGCACTTCGGCACTTATAGTCCGTCGGGTTCAGTTTTTGAAAAAGGCAAATCGGCTATTATTGGCAAATCAGGTACGCACAGTGGCAATAATGCCTACGTTTTAGGGATAAAAGAGCAATCTTATCAGAAAAACACTACGGCTTATTTGTACTTGCCGATGTTTGATATGACTCAAAAAAGCATTTACCAATTCAGTTTTTGGGCATTTTATGATATTCAGCGCGGTTATGATGGTATGCAAGTCGAGTATTCATTGAATAAAGGTGTGAGTTGGCAAACACTTGGCTCGGCTGCTGATGCCAATTGGTATGACTATAATAATACAACTGTTCAAGGTGGTGCATTTCCAATTGGCACCTCATTTTTTGCAGGACAATTAGATGATTGGACTCGCTTTAAAATTAATATCAGCCCATTGGCAGGCAATGCGAATGTCGCTTTTCGTTTCGTTTTCAAATCTGATGGCGACCTCGCAAATGGTGCGGGAGTAGCTATTGATGATGTAGAAGTATCGAAATATGAAGGAGAATTGAAAACGGCAATTGTCAATCAAAGCGGTGCATTTACAAAAGCTCAAACGGGCATTGATGTCAAATTCCAAACGCAACCTGAGTTTTTTGCTAAAAACTTTGAGCTTGAAATGTCAGAAAATGGTAAAACCTTTAAAAAAGTAGAAACTTTCAAAGCAAAAGGTATTTCATCTGAGGAGCTGATTCAATATGGAACAACGATAGGTGGTACACCATTCGATATTTATTATTTTAGAGTTAAAGCCATCAATGAAGATGCAGCGTCTAATTATAAATTGGATTTTTATTCTGACCCTTTCGTTGTAAAACGCTTTAAAGATACACCGCTATCTGTGAACAAAGCTTATCCAAGTCCATTCAAGGATTTTATAGGCGTTTTGTTCACTGATTTTATTCAAGATGATGTCGAATTCCAACTATATGATGTTGCTGGCAGGTTGATTACAACTGAAAAATTGAAAATATCAGGTATCTATCATGAAATCAAAACGGTGGGTTTGCCCAAAGGCATTTATTTATTGAGCGTAAAAATTGGGACGAGTAAGCCTGTTTCATTTAAGATGTTTGGAGGAAATTAGGAAGAGCTAAATTTAAAATTTTAAATGTAAAATGTAAAAGTTGAAAGTTGAAAGTTGAAAGTTGAAAGTTGAAAGTTGAAAGTTGAGCCCCTCAGTATAAGCAGGGTTTTAAGGATTAAATGTCATTTGTACATTTTATTCTAATGGACTTCTTTTTGGGCAAAATTGATTGGTTATAAAAGGTGCAGCGCACCAAGATCTTCAAGGATAGACTACAAATAAAAAGAGACTGTCTCAAAAGTTAATAGTAACTTTAGAGACAGTCTCATGTTGTGTTTTCAGATTAAAAATTGTGTTTTCATTGTGGGAGTGAGATATTCAACCATCACGAAACCCAAACAGTCACCTCTTGCGACCAACCACTCTTTTTGCCTTTCGTACCAATTGCCCTCAAATGGAAAGTAATTTGGCTGCCCGGCTTCAAGTCCGTGATAACAGTCGAACTGCCTGTACTGTAATCTCCATTTTGCCAAACCGTTTCGCCTGCGTACAAGCGTTCGATGCCATACGTCACAGCCCCAGGTGTAGGCTTCCAAGACAATTTGACCGCGCCTGACTTATCCGACACATTGAGCACCGTTACACTCGTAGGAGGCACCAATTCAGTTATAGGTTTATTGGTTGTCCGCACTTGATAGCCTGCTGCTTCAATAATGTCTTCGTTGCCATTCGCTAAGGCTTCGACTTGATACGAGACAGTTTCCAATTCAGCATTTAAATCATCCATTTTGCGGTTCTTTTCTCGAATCAAGAGCGTGCCGCCATAGAGAGCATTCGTAACCGATGTTGTATAAGCATCGTAATCTGCACTTAGAGCATCCACAAAAGGTTTGAGAGCACTGAATTGAGCATCTTTTGTCATCGAGTTGATAACATTTTGGGCAAATTGAGCCAGTTCGGCTTGAGTGTACCTTTTAAAGGATAGATTAATTAATTTTGCCATTTTTCAATGATTTTTAAAAGTAAAAGTATGCAACACATACCGACAAAAATACATCTAAAACTAAGCCAATTCATCAAACATTTAAACAAATTAAAATATTTAACATATTTTTTATCAACAATTCACAAAAAGATAGTATTGTATTAGACTTGTTGCGATGCAAGATTATAGGAACGCGGATGACACGGATTGAGCGGATTATCGCAGATTTTTTCTGTATAATCTTCAATAATCCGCGTTAATCCGCTCAATCCGTGTCATCCGTGTTCCCATAGCAACAAGTCTAATAACTTGGTATTTTATTTAAATCAACAGAAATATACAGATTTAAATTATAAATACAGATTTATATAATTTTATACAGATTTATACAGATTTATAAAATTGCAACTTATTGATTTTCAATTACTTATTTCATAAAAATTACCCATTACCCATTACCCATTACCCATTACCTATGTAATAAATTGACCACTCACCCCTACCCCCTCAGTATCAGCCACTTGTTCGGGGAAAAGAATGACGAAAGACGTGTTTTCAAATTTATCGGATAAGACGCGGGGCAAGCGTTCCATATATTTTGAGTATGATAAAGTATGCGGTCGAGCACTCACAATAAGCAATAAATCATTATCTGCTAAGGTATTTGAAAGGCTTTCAAAAGCTTCCCAATCCACTAAATTTTTGAAATCAGCTTGGGGCAATTTATAGCTGGTTAATATTTGACGCCAGTGATTTGAATCATTTTCAACAGAATAAAAAACCAAACGAGCACCCAATTGACCTGTCAATCGAATGAGTTTCAAGAGCCAATGATTGAAACCAGATTCCAATTCAGCATTGAGAGGCACGACTACATGAATGCTCCAAAATGTATTAATTGGCTGCAAAACCTTAGAAATCATCACCGTTTGAGGACTATTTTGCAATAATTGAGACATAATATTGCCGAAGAAAAAATCTATTGCATTCGCTTTGCCGTTCCAGCCAATGATAACATCACTTATCGCCAAGTCTTTTGCCGCCCGAACAATGCCGCCCGCTACGTTTAAATCTACCCTCGAAACCACCTCTACTTTCACTTCCGCTGCCCTTGCATGGGTGATGGCATTTGAGAATAATTTGTCATTTAAAAGGATTCTTTTTTTCGATTCAGCATCGTCATTGACGACTGAAAGCGGGTAAATAGGTTCGTCGGATTGAGGGTTTTTGATGAGAATAGCCAGGTCAATGAGTTGCTCAAAATTGGCAGGATTGGCAATCGGCACGAGGATGCGCTCGACCCCCTCAGTATCTTTGCCCATTTTCTCTAACTCCTTGATTGCCAGCTTTTTAGCAGCATTTTCAGCAATAAAAGTTGAGATTAAACAGGTGACTAAAATGACCACTATCGTCCCATTTAATATACTCACATCAAACAATTTCAATTCAAAACCTGTCAATACAACAGCTAATGCCACTGCCGCTTTCGACACGCTCAAGCTGAACATAAGGTTGCGCTCGATGGCTGAATATTTAAATATTTTTTGACCAATAAATGCAGCCAACCACTTGCCTGTTATAGCCACCGAAAGCATCAAAATAATGACTTTCCACGTTGACCAATCCGATACCAATACGCTCATATCGAGCCTCATACCCACGCTGATGAGGAAGATGGGGATGAAGATAGCATTACCCGTAAAATTAACGCGATTCATCAAAACGGACGAATGGGGTATCAGCCGATTGAGCGTCAAACCTGCTAAAAAAGCACCAATAATGGCTTCAATACCTGCTAATTCAGCTGTAACGGCTGAAATAAAGACGATAAACAAGGAAAAAACGAATTGCGATGTGCCTTCACTCTCCACATTTTTAAAAAACCAACGAGCGATTCTTGAAAAAAGACCCATCACCAATATTAAAAAAATAGCGAAGGCAATAGCCATTTTCAACAACACCGTCGAGGCTTCTGCACCTTTCACCATAGATGTGATGAACGATAAAAAAAGGAGCGCTGCTGTATCTGTCACGATTGTTCCGCCAACAGTGACTGTCACTGCCTCGTTTTTTGTCACACCTAATCTGGATACAATCGGGTAAGAAATGAGCGTGTGCGTGGTGTACATGGAAGCCATCAAAAGAGCAGATAGCCATGAAAAATGTAATATATAAAGCGATGATATTATGCCTAATATGAACGGAATGGTGAAAACAAGCGCACCGTAGAGAATGCTTTTATTTCTGTTTTTTTGAAAATCTCTGAAATCAATTTCAAGCCCTGCGAGAAACATAATGTAGAGCAAACCGATGGTTGAAAATAGTCTGATGGTTTCCAATTCAATCAAACCGCTGCCTTTTGGTCCGATAGCGAAACCCGCTATAATTAGCCCGACAATACCAGGCACTTTGATTTTTTTCATCAAAAGCGGCATCACCAAAATGATGGCAAGTATGAGTGCAAAGACAAAAACAGGCTCTTTCCACGGCAGATTCAGGTTAAAAAGTGTCATCATAAGGTATAGCAAGGTTCTTTCATACAAAATAAAATAAATCAATCAAGCAAAAATAGGTCAATGAATTGATAAGTTTTGGAAAGTATCCATTTCTTTTCAAACATTCTAATTTTCAATATTTTCTGAAAAATAAAAACTTCAAACAGCCAAATTTGTTATCCCAATATCTAAAATGTACTTTTGCAGCGCAAATTGCAAAACAATGTTCAATCAATGAATTATGGCTATTGTAAAATTTACTTTTGAAGATAAAAATATCGCTCCTAAAACCGTCAACGCTGAAGCAGGCTATTCAATACTTGAAATAACGGAAGATCATGACGTGCATCTGAATCACAATTGCGGTGGCGTGTGTGCTTGTAGCACTTGCCACGTGTATATACTGAGGGGGGATGAATATTTGGAAGAAATCTCCGATAAAGAAGAAGATTTCATTGACCGCGCCACCAATCCACGCTTAGAGTCGCGGCTCGGTTGTCAATGTGTTATTCTTGAAGATGATGCGGTTATTGAAGTGGAAATACCGAATCAGAGTGGGATTATTGGGCATGAACATTAAAAAATGCAAAATGCAAAATGCAAAATGCAAAATGTAAAATGTAAAATGTAAAATTTTAAATGCAAAATTTAAAAGTTCTGAGAATGGAAGTAAAACCTTATGAAGCAGACGGCAGTAAGAAGCAGCAAGTGTCGAAGATGTTCGATAATATTGCCAAGCACTACGATTTTCTGAATCATTTTTTATCGCTCGGCATTGATAAAGTATGGCGTCGAAAAATGATAGCAGAGTTGAACGATGTGCAACCACAGCTTATCTTAGACGTGGCTACTGGCACAGGCGACGTAGCAATTAATACGATTAAACAATTGAATATCAAAGATTTACACATTATAGGATTAGACATTTCGCCTGAAATGTTGAATATTGGTAAAAAGAAAATTGTGACTGAGGGGATGTCTGGAACGATAGATATGATAGTCGGAGATTCGGAAAACCTGCCATTTGAAAACAATAAATTCGATGCCATCACCGTTGCTTATGGGGTGAGGAATTTTGAAAACTTGGAACGGGGTTTGTCTGAAATGCTCAGAGTTTTGAAGCCCAAAGGCAAATTAGTGGTACTTGAATTTTCACAACCGCGTGTGTTTCCTTTCCGTCAGCTTTTCAATTTTTATTTTAAAAACATCCTTCCATTAATCGGTAAAATGACATCAAAAGATAATCGCGCGTACACCTATTTATATGAGTCCGTACAAGCATTTCCCGATGGCGACAATTTTTTAAAAGTGTTAGATAAAACCGGATTTAAAAATACAGCATGCAAGTCTTTAACAATCGGAATCAGTTCTATTTACACCGCTTTCAAAGCATAAAAAAGGTTATCCCTTTTATTTGCTTCCTTTTTCTTGCCAATAGCCCAATTTTACTGAGGGGTCAATCTGTTGGCAAAGGCAATTACAATTACCTCGATTTTAACAAAAGGAATTATTACTTTGGTATCACGCTGGCTTACAACAAGTCGGATTATCGGATATTTAAAAGTAAAAACTTCTTGCCAGGAGCTAATGACAGCATTGCGGCTATAGAGGGCATTAAGGGTCCAGGCTTCAACCTTCAAATTGTGAGCAATTTGAAAATTGGTGAAAACTTTGACCTTCGTTTTCTACCTGGTTTTTCTTTTGCTGAAAGACGGATTGAATACGATCCGTTGCGTAAAAATGTGAAAAATTATGAGAAGCCGATAGAATCCGTTTTCGTAGAATTGCCTTTTCATGTGCGTTATAAATCTGCTCCTTACTACGATAAACGCCTTTTTATCATGGGTGGCATTAAATATACCTACGATATTCAGAGTAAAAGCCGTGCAAGAACAATTCTCAATAATTTGAAAATAGCCCCCTCAGATTTTCAAGTAGAGATGGGTGCAGGCATTCAAATGTTTTTCCCGTATTTCATTTTTTCTCCTGAAATTAAGTTTTCACACGGCATTGGCAATATCCTTATTTTCCAAAATGGGCAACGCGAGTCAAGCGTTATTGAAAAATTGATGTCTCGAACTTTTACTATTTCATTGCATTTTGAAGGTTAAAGTTTATAATAACGCATAAAAAAAGTGTAAAATCGTCTGCTTTTACACTTTTTTTATGCTTTTTACTGAGGGGTGTTATAAAATTTTTATTTAATGTTTAAATACCTTTCTTTTAAATATTGAAATCATCTACATTTGTAAAAATCTTAATTTTACAAACGATGAATCAAATTTTTAAAACTTATCTATTTGCAACCACTATATTATTTGTGGCAGGTTGTACTTCAGATTTAACAGTTGAGCCAAAAGCTCCTGATAATTCAAATATCTCAAAATCACTTCCTCAAAATGAAGTAGTAGCTTCTGCTTCAACTTTAGCCACAGGTGTATGCAATTTCGTTTTGAATGAATCAGCTCTCACCAGTTCAGGTTGGACAAAAGTATTTGAAGATGAATTTACAACCGATTTGAGTAAATGGAATATTTGGTATGGAGGGGCATATAATTATGAATTACAACTTTATCAAGCCAATAATTTACAATTGCTGAATGGTGAGTTATTGATTAATGCAAGAAAAGAAACAGTGGTCGGTCCTACCCGACCTGATATACAAACGCCTGCTTCCTTCAATTATACTTCAGGACGTATTGAATCAAAAACGCTTTTTTCTGCTTCGAGAACTGTTCCGAGAGTACGCATAATGGCGCGCATTAAGTTGCCTGCAGGATATGGCATGTGGCCCGCGTTTTGGAGCTACGGCGACCCTTGGCCCACTCAAGGAGAAATTGATATTTTGGAAGCTCGTGGGCAAGAGCCTTACAACTTTGCTACCAATTATTTCTACGGACGCACGGCGGGTAAAAATTTAGTTTCAGGTGCTGAGGCTTCTATCACATCTGATGTAGACCTTACAACATGCTATCATGTTTATGAATTAATTTGGGGTAAAAATGATTTGACATTTTTATTTGATGGTAAAGTCGTGGACATCAAATCAGGTGGATATATACCTAACATATTTGGAAAAAGTGAAAAAATAACGCTCAATTTAGCAGTAGGTGGTTTGTTTTTTCCTAATTTAGATCCTTCTCTGATTCAATCTGGAACAATGTCTGTGGATTGGGTTAAGGTTTTTACAGCTAAATAAAGTAATGGCATATAAATTGATTTGAAATAGTAGAGTTTGTAAATATAAAATAAGTTGTTTTTTAAATCATTGATTATCAATAGATTAAAAATTCAAAAAAAATATTTATAACGACTAAAATATTTCCAACAATTTAATTAAAAATTTCTATGAGAAAAATTACATTATTCCTTCTGTGCGGCTTCGTTATTTTTATGACTAAATCTGCATCTGCTCAAGACCGTTTTTTCGCTTTCACTTCACAATCAAATGTCATCCCGAAAGGAACAAGGTCGCTTGAGCTTTGGTACGCTAAAAAAGCGGCGGTCAAGTATTTTTTAATGGCAACTATACCCGTATTGGCTTGAAAATGGGTCTTGGAAAAAACATTTTGAGTGCTTTTTATGCCAATTTAAGCAGCGAAGCTTTAGTGCCTACTGAGATTGATCATACTAACCACAAGACCAGAATGTATGGTTCTTTAACGAAAACTACGGATATTTCATTTACAAATGAATTAAAAGTTAAAATATTAGACCCTGTTGCGAACCCTATTGGATTAGCGATTAATAATGAAATCACATTTGGTTCTCAATTTATGCGGATTACACCGCGTTTGATTTTGGATAAAAGAATTGGTAAAAACTTTTTTGACTTCAACTTCTTGGCAGAAATCGAGAAAAGATGGGAGAGCACCAGCAACGGCGATGTCATGACTACTCAAGCACCTGTAGTAACAAGTGAAGTAGAAATACCATTTGAATTGAGTATGGGCTATATGCGTTTTTTTAAAGGAGACAAAATCGGTATTGGCTTTGAAGCTCGTAACCACAATGAAATATTTAAAGGCGTGGGTTTAGAGCATTCTGTCGTGTTCTTAGGTCCAGCTGTTCATCTTCAAGACGATAAATGGTTTTTCAACATAACAGCTTTACATCAAATGGGTAATTTGCATAAAAGCTGGATTGCTCCCGATGGCAAAGTGTTGGATGAGCATCAAAATTTTGAATTGAGAACTTCTTTAGGTTTTATTTTTTAAAAATTTAACTGTTATTTCAATTTTATAAGATTAAAAGTTATGAAAATAAACAAAATAAATATCATTTATGCTTTCTCAACCTTTTGTCTGTTTTTTTATATAGCCACTTCTTGTTCAGTCAATCAAGATTTTCAAGTAACGAATATAGAAACTCAAAAGTTGAAAAATAGAGGCTATATGGCTACAGAGGATGAAATAAAAGAAGGCTATAAATTATATGTCAGTCGATGCGGCAGTTGTCACAACTTGATAGCCCCTTCAAAATATACGGTTTCTCAATGGCAATTGACATATTTACCTGCTGAATTTGTAAAAGCAACGGTGGAAAAAGAGAATGAAAAAAAGCTCATATCTTATTTCATTTATTCAAAAGCTCGATAGTTTTTATTTGAATCAGGATTATTTATAATAATCCTGATTCTATTTTCAAAATACTGAGGGGGTCACACATCTTTCATAGACAACATCACCCGCTTCCGCATCATATCCAATTCAATAATTTTCACCTGCACTTGTTGCTGCAATTTCACCACTTCATTAGGGCTTTTGATAAAACGGTTTGCCATTTGAGAAATGTGCACCAAGCCGTCTTGCTTCACGCCTATATCTACGAATGCGCCGAAATTGGTAATATTCGTTACAATACCGGGCAATATCATCCCTATTTTCAAGTCTTCTAAAGAATGAACATCGCCAAATTCAAAGGCTTTGGCTTCTCCGCGAGGGTCGAGACCAGGTTTATCAAGCTCTTTCATGATGTCGTTTAAGGTGGGCAAACCTATTTTATCATTGACATATTTTGTCAAATTGATTTGCTTTCTTAAATCCTTTTTGTCAATCAATTCTTTAACAGAAACGCTTGAATCCTTAGCCATTTTTTCAACAACATGATAGCTTTCAGGATGCACTGAAGTATTGTCCAAAGGGTTTTCAGCATCTCGAATGCGTAGGAAACCAGCGCATTGTTCGTAGGCTTTATCGCCTAAGCGAGCGACTTTTTTTAATTGGCTGCGGTTTTTAAATTGACCATTTTCAGTTCTATGTTTCACAATCGCTTGCGCCAAACTCGGACCCAAACCTGAAACATAGGTCAATAAATGCTTACTGGCAGTATTTAAGTTAATGCCCACTTGATTCACACAGCTTTCAACGGTTCTGTCCAAACTTTCTTTTAAAGCATTTTGATTCACATCATGTTGATATTGACCTACACCAATGCTTTTAGGGTCAATCTTCACCAATTCTGCTAACGGATCCATCAATCGACGACCGATAGAAATAGAGCCGCGAACGGTCAAATCCAAATCAGGAAACTCCTCACGCGCTACATCCGAAGCAGAATATATAGACGCTCCTGCTTCACTCACCATAAATATGTCCACAGGCGAATCAAATTGAATAGTACGGCAAAGGGTTTCAGTTTCACGTCCTGCCGTACCATTCCCGACGCTAATCGCTTGGATTTTATACTTTTTCGCTAAATCTTTAAGCTTATCAACCGCTTCACGCTCCTGATACTGAGGGGGATGCGGATAAATGGTTGTGTTGAAAAGCAAGGTCCCACTTTCATCCAAACAAACAACTTTGCAGCCTGTTCTAAAACCAGGGTCAACGCCCATCACTCGGCGTTGTCCAAGAGGTGCGGACAATAGCAGTTGTTTTAAATTATCAACAAATACTCGGATGGCTTCTGTATCGGCTTTTTCTTTAGAAATATTCCTAAATTCAGTCTCAATACTGGGGGCTAAAAGCCTTTCGTAAGCATCGGCAATGGCTTTTTGAACTTCATCGCTGGCTTCATTATTGGCAATTAGAAATGTATCATCGAGTTTTTGAATGACATATGCCTCATCATCAGGCGCAATAGTGATGCGTAAAAAGCCTTCATCTTCTCCTCGACGCACGGCGAGAAGGCGATGCGAAGGGCATTTACTGAGGGGTTCACTGAAATCGAAATAGTCTTTATATTTGGCTGCGGCTTCTTCTTTTCCTTTCACCAATTTAGCTTTAATGCTGCCTTCTTTATCGAAAAAATTACGGACTAAATTCCTCGCATTAATATCCTCACTCACTCGCTCGGCTATAATGTCGCGCGCTCCTGCGAGGGCATCCCCGACGTTCGCAACAGCGTCATTTAAATAGGTAGCTGCTAATTTTTCAATATTATTGGACTTTTGAGCGAAGAGTTCATTAGCCAAAGGCTCTAAACCTTTCTCTCTGGCAACAGATGCGCGGGTCTTGCGCTTTTGTTTGTAAGGCAAATAAATATCTTCAAGTTCAGTCATATTATAGGTAGCTTCGATGCGCCCCCTCAGTATATCGGTCATTTTGCCTTGCTCTTCAATGCTTTTGAGAATGGCTTCGCGGCGTTTTTCCAATTCATTGAATTTATTGAATTGAGATAAAATATCACCAACTTGCACTTCGTCCAAAGAGCCTGTGACTTCTTTTCGATAGCGTGAAATAAAAGGAATGGTTGCACCGCCTTCAAAAAGCTCAACCGTATTTTCGATTTGTTTAGGGCGAATGCCGAGCGAATCGGCTATTAATTGAAGATGTTTTGGATTCAAAATATTTAAATTGAAAAGTGAAAATTGAAAATTGTTGTCCGACATTAAGTTTTGACCATTCATAGCGACAAAAAGATTTGCCCATACTTATTACATACTTAAAATATTACCTTTAAGTTCATTGACAG
>JAYTUY010000185.1:0-18381 GCA_043744275.1 Saprospiraceae bacterium | reverse complement strand
GGCTTTTGAAGCCTTTTCTAAATCTCAATAATTCATATAACTATTATGTCAAAGAACTTGTGCGTAGTCGACACGGTTTGAAACCCTCGTAAAGTTGTTCTAAAAATATATAAATCGAACTACTCAGTATTTTTTTTAAAATAGAATTTTTATCTTACAATCAATTTTTTAAAAAAAAATTATCCAGATGAAAAAACTAATCTATCACCTCGCTCTTTTGCTATTATTTTTAAGTTGCAACCATCAACAAAAGGCATTAATTAAAACAAATAATAATGCTAATTCAGCAGCCGTTCCACCTATTCGCTTTTGTGGACCTAAACAAGCCGTGCTGAATACGCCGCCCGGTTTTGATGGTACACTCGTTCCGTTGTTTGCAGGACTAACGGAACATTTCACCTACCCGATTACAACAAAATCTAAAGTGGCTCAAAAGTATTTCGACCAGGGGTTGATATTGGCTTATGGTTTCAATCATGCCGAGGCGGCTCGCTCTTTTAAAGAAGCCATTCGACAAGATCCCGATTGCGCTTCTTGCTATTGGGGCTTAGGATATGTGCTTGGTCCCAACTACAATGCAACCATGAGTAAAGATGTTATGGCAGAAGCAAACGAAGCCATTTTGAATGCTCGGATGCGCGCTCATTTATGTAGTCCAAAAGAAAATGCTCTGATTATTGCCCTATCAAAACGCTATCCCAAAAAGGCAGAAGATGACCCAAAACCATTTTATAAAGCCTATGCTGATGAACTGAAAATAGTACATGAGCAATTTCCAAACGACCACGATATAACCGCCCTCTATGCTGAATCCCTGATGGATTTGCACCCGTGGGATTTATGGACTAAATCAGGTGAACCGAAACTCTGGACACCTGCCATAATAGACATTATAGAAGGTATTTTGAAAAAAAATCCTCAACATGCCCAAGCGGTTCACCTATATGTACATGCTACGGAAGCCAGTAACAATCCTGAACGGTGTCTTCCGTATGCCAATACGCTGCGCACTTTGATACCTGGCAGTGGGCATCTCGTACACATGCCTTCGCATACCTACATCAACACAGGTCATTACCACGAAGGTGCGCTCGCAAATGAGCGAGCAGTTCATATTGATAGCAATTATATAGAGGCTTGTCATGCGGCTGGTGTCTATCCGATTGGATATTATCCGCATAATTGGCACTTCCTCGCCGCTTGTGCCGCCCTCGAAGGACGCGGTAAAAAAGCCCTTGAAGCCAGTCAATTCTTATCCAATTATGTATCAGATAAAGGCATGAACCTTCCCGACCAAAGGTCTTTACAAATGTTTTATTCAATACCCTGGCACATCATGATTAAATTTTCGATGTGGGATAAAATTATGGCAGAGCCTCAACCCCATGATTCACTCGCCTATCCACGGGCAATATGGACGTATGCACAAGGGATGGCATCAGCCTCAAAGGGCAAATCCGAAATGGCTCAGGAATATTTATCAAAATTGAAAATATTAGAAGCTGACACCACTATTGCTAATATAAATTTCTCAGATAGCACCAAAGCCAATATGGTCGTCTCCATCGCCAAATATGTTTTGGAAAGTGAAATCGCTTATCAAAAAGGGGATTTGCAAACGGCTCTTTCTGTTTTCCGCAAAGGCGTTGTAAAAGAAGATAGCCTGTTTTACAATGAACCGCCCGACTGGTTTTTCTCAGTGAGGCATAGTCTCGGTCGTGTCCTTATAGATGCGGGTCAATATGTTGAAGCCGAAAAAATATATCGAGAAGATTTGAAAAAATATAAAGAAAATGGCTGGGCACTCATGGGTTTATATCAAGCATTATTGAAACAAAATAAAAAATCGGAAGCCCAATTGGTCAAATATCGCTATGATAAAGCATGGCAATATGCTGATACGCCTTTGAAAAGTTCGGTGTTTTGATTAAATCAACACCCCCTCAGTATTTGTAACAACGCAACAACTTGACAATCAAATAATTATAAAAGTCAAAGACAATGGTACGGGTATGCCCGAAAGTGTAAGAGCCAAAGTCTTTCAACCTTTTTTTACCACCAAACCAACAGGGCAAGGCACGGGCTTAGGTCTTTCTCTCGCCTATGATATTGTGACGAAAGGGCATGGAGGGGCATTGGAAGTAGAAAGTATAGAAAACGAAGGGTCAATATTTATTCTCAAATTGCCTGTTTGAAAATACCCTCTCAGTATTTCACCAATTTTTCACATTTAAAAAATCATTCATCATGAAATCAATACGTACATTCGGATTATTATTAGCCCTTGCCTTTTTCGCATCATGCAATTCAAAGCCCAAAATAGAAGCGCCAACCACAGCCAATACATTAATTGAACGCGGTAAAAAGCTTCAATTAAAAACGGCTTACAAGGCACCTCCTGGTGATGCACTGTCGCACAATACGGCTGGATATGCTAAAATAATGTGTTCCGCAGTGTTTATCACAGGATTGAAACCCGACTTTGCGGCTGAAAATGTGGGCTATTTCACAAGCCCTTTTGAAGAGCGGGCTAAGGTTGGCAAGCCCGTCATTGATTATGTAAAAAAGACTGTTTCCATTACTTTGCCGAATGGTGTCGTTCGCACCGCCGTTTATACAGGCGACCAAGGGTGCGTTTGCTTGGCTGAAGGCAGCTCTACTTTGAATTATACCCCTCAAAAAGTTGTACGCAATCTACCTAATGCCGCCACAACGCCTTGGCCCATGGGGGATTTATTGCCCAAAGACCCCATGCCTGCCGAAATAAATAAAGCTAAAATTGAACAAGCCATTAATGCTGCTTTTGAACCTGCCGAAGCCTTAACCGCCGCATTTGTAGTGACATATAAAGGTAAAATCATAGCGGAACGCTATGGAGAAGGCATTACCAAAGATACGCCTTTGGAAAGTTGGTCAATGGGTAAAAGCCTTTCAGCCACCATTATGGGTATTTTGATGAAACGCGGCGTTTATACTTTAGAACAGCCCGCACCCATTCCTCAATGGCAAGGCAAAGGGGATGAACGGGCTAAAATCAGAATTATGGACATCATGCACATGTCGAGTGGCTTATATTGTCGTGCGCCTCAAGACCCTGATTATGACCCCGCTTTGGGCTATACTGACCATAAATATTTATATACTGGCGGCATTAATTCGTTTGAATATGCGGCTAATTTACCCCAACAATGGCTGCCCAATACCGTCGGACGCTACCGAAATTCTGACCCTGTTTTGACTAACTATCTCAATCGTTTGGGTATAGAAAAACTGGGCGAAGTGTATCACACTTTTCCTCAACGCGCCTTGTTTGATAAAATTGGCATCCGAACGATGGTGATGGAAACAGACCCTTATGGTAATTTTTTGACACAAGGCTATGAATTTGCTTCGGGTCGTGATTGGTCGCGTTTGGGCAATCTGTATCTACAAGATGGTGTTTGGAAGGACGAGCGCATTTTACCCGAAGGTTTTACCAAATTTGTGAGTACCCTCGCCGAGCCTTGGTTAGCCGATGGACGACCTATTTATGGTGGATTGTTTTGGATAAATGGCGATGGTGATCGCCCCATTCCAAAAGAGTCTTACATGATGTTGGGTGCAGGTGGGCAATCCGTTACGATTATTCCTTCACACGATTTGGTAGTCGTGCGTTTGGGGCATTTTAAAGGGTCTAAGCAAGGTGACTTGGCATTAAATAAGGCTTATGCTTTATTGATGGAAGCGGTGCCGCCTAAGAAAAAATGATGGCTTACCCCCTCAGTATTTTATCAATTTTTACCCATTGTTTCAAAATAAAAGTCTATTAAAAATGAAAAGATTGCTTTCTTTCTGTGTTTTGATGGTTATCACAAATGCCCTATTTGCTCAGTCCAATAACCCGCTCGGTTTGAAATTAATAAGAACAGAGGATTTAAAAGCCGATTTGTATGCCCACGCAGATGCTAAATTCAAAGGACGTTCCGCAGGCACTTTGGACGAACTAAAAGCTGCCGCATGGTTGGCTGAAAAATACAGAGCCATAGGTATAAAACCCGCGGGCGATGACGGCACGTATTTCCAATTTTTTACCTTATGGCGCAACCATATTGGCGATAATTCGAGCATCCAAATAAATGACAAACCCTTAGCTCTTTGGGACGGTGTGACGGTTTCACAAATGGCAAATGTTAATCTTAGCTCGCCCATTCTTTATTTGGGAAACGCTTCTGATATGGATACTACAGTCAATGTAACAGGTAAAGTAGTCGCTTTTGAAGCCAATGCCAAAGGCATAAATTTAGACGTTTCTTTACCGACTTGGCGGTATAGTCGATATATTTACACTAAATATGGACAATCTTTAGTGAAACGCGGGGCTACTGCTATTCTTATTATCGCCGATGAAACAGGTGAAAAAGCATGGGAGGATGCCAATGAAAATTTCAAAAGAGGCACTTATGATATTGACGGCGGAGCGAATATAGATGTCACAACTACTGTTCCTGTCATGTGGCTACACCCAACGGCGAAAAAAGAGATAGAATCCAATACCGCTACTTTAAAAGCCAATATGATTGTGTCAAAATATCCTTACCCCTCAGTAAATGTTGTCGGAAAAATAGAAGGAACAGATGCTAAATTAAAATCCGAATACCTCTTATATAGTGGACATTCAGACGCACATGGTGTCCGAAACGCCATTAAAAATGACACGATTTACTACGGTGCCGATGATAACGGCAGCGTGAATGTTGCCATGCTTGCCAATGCCAGAGCTTTCGTAAAATATCCAGCTAAACGGTCGGTTCTGTTTGTCATTCATGGAGCAGAAGAAAGAGGCTTATTGGGTTCAAGGTATTATTCTGCGCACCCCACAGTGCCGATTTCAAGCATTGTGACAGTTTTGAATGGGGATATGATTGGTCGAAACAATATAGACAGTGCCGCAATTTTAGGCTCAACGCCGCCGCATAGAAATTCATTGGATTTAGTCAATATGGCATTGGCTGCCAACCAAGAAGGTCCCCAATTTAAATTGGACAGCGAATGGGATAAAGTAACACATATTGAAGGTTGGTATTTTAGAAGCGACCACCTGCCTTATGCCCGTTTAGGCATACCCGCTCTCATGTACACGACCCTTTTACATCCTGATTATCATACGCCGCAAGACAATGCTGAAAATATCAACTATCTAAAGTTAAAGAAAATGGCAGACTGGATGTATCGAACAGGCTGGAAAGTCGCCAATGCGAATAAGCGACCTGCGATTGATAAGGATTTTAAACTTGAAAGGTAAGTTCCCCCCTCAGTCAACGCAGAGCGTGATGAAGCGAAAAGCATCATATTTCAGCATTTTAAAACAAAAAGTTTCAAATGAATAGCGAACAGAATGAAGGATTAAAACGCGAAATCGGTATATTGGATGTCGCTGTGAATGTGGTGAATATATCTATTGCCAGTGGCATATTTTTACTGCCCGCCATTGTTGCAGGCATCTTGGGCAATGCCAGTTTTATGGCTTATATTCTTTGTGGCAGCATATTTTTATTGATAGCCTTGTGCTATGCTGAGGCGAGTAGCCGCATCACCGTCACGGGCGGCGCATACACATATATAGAACATGCTTTTGGAAAATATATAGGCTTTATTGGCAACTCACTCGTCTGGTTTGGTTGTGGTGTTTTTGTTTCGGCGGCGATGATTAATGGCATTGCTGATGTGTTATCCGTTGCTTTTCCAATATTTACAAATCCACTATTTAGAGGGCTTTTCTTTATAGTTTTGCTTGGATTTTGCGCTTTTTTCAATGTTAGAGGCATTAAGCAAGGGATGAATGTCATCAAATTAATTACGCTCATCAAAGTATTGCCGCTTCTACTTTTAGTAGGCGTTGGTTTATTTTATATCAAATCAGACAATCTTCATTGGGAAAATTTGCCTACTTTTAATAGCCTTGGCGAGGCATCTTTAATCTTATTTTTTGCATTCACGGGCGGCGAAATGTCTGTCAATATCAGTGGTGAAATGAAGAACCCTAATCGAACAGCGCCATTGGGTTTGCTATTGGGAATTGTCGTGATTATTATCTTTTATTGCCTCATTCAGTTAGTCGCTCAAGGGGTTTTGGGTAGTGATATTTTGAATCATAAAGAAGCTCCTTTGGCGGCAGTAGCAGGCGTTCTTTTTGGACCTTTCGGCATCACTTTACTAACAATTTGTTCTGTTTTATCCATATTTGGTTCGCTCAATTCTGTCATTCTATTATTTCCGAGGTCGCTTTATGCAGGGGCGAAAGATGGCACCATGCCGCATTATTTATCCAAGATTCATCCGCAATATGCTACACCATATTGGTCTATTATTTCTTTTTGCATCATGGCATTTATAGTAGCCATTTCAGGCGGATTTAAGCAATTAATTATCTTGGCAACAGCCTCCATTTTCCTCGTGCATTTAGGTGTTGTGTTATCTGTTATCAAATCTCATTTTAATAAAGAAACAGAACAAACAGCAGCATTTAAACTCCCTGGCGGTTTAACGATTCCGATTATTGCATTAATAGTGATTATTTGGTTTTTGTTTCAATTAAAAACCAATGAAGTGATAGCTATGGGGATATTTATGGCTATTTTGACGGTTATTTACTGGGTTTTTAAGAGGAAGAATATATGAAATTGAAGAAAATTACAATATAGGTGGATGAAGTGCTTTGGCTCTTTGAATAACAGTCCGCTGTATATCAACAGATATATATACTCTACGCATAATTTAGAATATTTAAACCTAAATTATGCATCAATTCAATAAGCGAAACACCTCTTAACTGAGACAATTCTAAGAGATATTGAAACCGTTTATTGCGTATTTTTTCTTCTTTAGTTACCAATGTTAATAATTCTTTGTATTCGGCATCGGGTAAACTTTTAGTTTCCATTTTTTCTTGCAAGAATATGTAACGTTCCATAATTTGCTCAGGCAATATGGATTGATTAATTTTGAGGAGTAAAAATTTATCCCGTTTTTCTTTATCAACTACCCGTTTCCTGATCACAAGCGCATTTAATTCTTTTATAAAAAATTCTAAGTCTTGCAAAGGCATTTCTGAAAAACCTCCTATTAGGCTTTGAATATTGCTGTCTGCTATTTGAACTTTTGCCATTGTTTTCAATTATATCTACTAAATTAAATTAATCAAAATTGATTTAAAATATTTTTACAAATTTACTCATTTACAAACACAGCAACAAGCTTAATTGTTATTTTTATGAAAATTATGGTAATGACTACCCCCTCAGTAAAAAACACTTTTAAATCAAAATAGAATTAAACCATCTTATTTTTTAATCAAAAAATAGCATTCAAAATGAAAACTACACATGCATTCAAACAGCTTCTTTTCGCTCTTTTCATGGCTGCTTCTTTAGTGGCTCATGCTCAAAAAGACAACAAAATTATCATCGGACAGATTGACAGCATTCAATCCAAAATATTGAATGAAAATAGAAAAGTTTGGGTATATGTGCCGGGTGGTGGGCAGTTGGATATATATGCCATGCAGCGGTATCCAGTGATGTATTTATTGGATGGTGATGCGCATTTTACTTCGGTGGTGGGCATGATTCAACAATTGAGTACGGTCAATGGCAATATGATTTGCCCTGAAATGATTGTCGTGGGCATTCCAAATACTGATAGGATGCGGGATTTATCGCCTACGCACGTAGCGTCAGACGGATATATGAGCGGCGATTTTTTGAAAACAACAGGCGGCGGCGAGGCTTTTACATCCTTTATTGAAAAGGAATTGATGCCATATATTGAGTCAAAATATCCGACTGAACCTTATAAAATGCTCATTGGGCATTCGTTGGGCGGTTTGATGGTGATGAATACCATTGTTCATCATCCTGATTTGTTCAACTCATATGTGGCTATTGACCCCAGTATGTGGTGGGACAATAAGAAACTTTTGAATGACTCCAAGAAAATATTGGCTGATAAAAAATATCAAGGGAAATCCCTATTCCTCGGCATTGCTAACACCATGAATGAAGGCATGACGGTAGAAAAAGTAGTAAAAGATACGTCGAACGATTCAAGGCATATTCGCTCGATTTTGGAATTGAGAGACGATTTGGCGCGCAATAAACAAAACGGTTTGAAGGTTCAGAGCAAATATTATGGCGATGATTCGCATGGTTCTGTACCCCTCATTACGGAATATGATGCGCTGCATTTTATCTTCGATTTTTATCCATTAAAGCTCAACAATAAAGAGCGAGCTGATACAGGAACTGTTTTACCAAGTAAATATGCCAGCCATTTTGCCAATATTTCAAAGCAATTGGGCTATCCTGTGAAGCCGTCGGAAGGCATGATTAATGGCATGGGCTATCAAGCTTTAGCCGAGAAACATCTCCAAAAAGCAGAGAGTTTTTTCAAATTGAATGTTGCTAATTTTCCTGAAAGTGGCAATGTTTATGACTCTTACGGCGACTATTTTATTGATAAAAAAGACACTGCCAATGCCATTATTCAATTTAAAAAGGCTTTGTCACTAAAAGAAAATGTAGATACGCGTCAAAAATTAGAAGAGTTGCAAGGCAGTAAAAAAATGCTCAAACTCACTGCCGCCGACTTGCAGAAATATGCTGGTGAATTTGAAATTACGGATATTGGCATATCTATAAAAACGTATGTGACAGACGGTAGTTTGCGGATATTAGCCTCAGATCGCCCTGAAGCAGAACTCGTTCCTTCAAAATTGCATGAATTTAAAGTCAAGGATGTGAGCGGTTACAGTATCATTTTTGAAATGGAAGCCGACAAACCGACAGGGATTAATCTAAGCATACCCGAAGGTAATTTTAAGGCGACTTTGAGGAAATAAATGTCAATGTTATTCATCAATCTTTCCAAAAAAAATACAAAACCCCATTCATATCATCCGTAACAAAAAAGGATTTGTGATCTCGCATCATGACATCGCAGGGGCGACCCAGGCGGTCTTTTTCCTCTTTGCTGCCTTTGGGCAAAAAGCCCGTTATCACATTCGTATAACTGTTCGTGCCATTCACTTTTACGACAGAATAGCCACGCTCCCGCCAAACCATATTGGAGCCATGTAAAGCCACTAAAAAGCTATTTTTCAAGGCAGAATCATCAAAATCTTTGAAATAATCGAAGCCCAAGGGTGCAGAATGGGCTTTGAAACCACAAAAAGCCACAGGTGACTCCTTTACCCAAGCCGCTTTTTTGCTTTTCAAAAACTCTTTATCCGTCATGATTTTACCTTGAAATTGATAATAATATGGAAAACCGTAAAATTGACCTTCTTCAATCGTGTGAAACATATCCTCAGGCACATCAGGTCCGATTTGGTCTCTGCCCATATCTGTCACCCATAATTTATTGGCTACCCATTTCATACCGACAGCATTCCGCACACCCCGAGCATAATATTTCAAATCGCTCCCATCTGGGTTCATTTGCACAATAGTAGATCGTATTTTCTCTGTTTCAACACAGGCATTACAGCCACTGCCGATAGAAACATACAGTTTATCATTGTGAAACGCCAAGCTGCGCGTCATGTGCCAACCACCGTATTTGTAACCAACGCCTGTATCGGGCATTTTTATAATCACTTCGCCTTGTCCACTGGGTTTGTTATCGCCTTTTTTATAAGGATAACGAGTCACTTTGCCGCTTTCCGACACATAAATATAATCAACGCCTTTGTCTGTATAAAAAGCCACTTGGTTGGCATTGTGCAAGCCGTCGAGGTAAGTTTTGATGGATTTGAAACGGTGTTCGGTTTCATTCCAATCGTCTAAAATATAGACTTTGCAACGTTTATTATCCGAACGATTCCACATATCTAAGACGAAATAGCGATTATCGGGCGAAACAGTTAAAAAACGCAGCCTATCCAAGCCTTCATAAGCCACATTCACATTAAAGCCTTCAGGAATATTGAGCGTCAATTTCACCCCTTTTTTCAAGACAATAGGATGCGGTACAAGCTTGATGGGTTGTGCATCAGTGTTGAGAATGAAAGGCGTATTCACTTCGCTTTTGACGATTGGTTTTTCTGCAACAGCTATCTCCATTACACTCGGCATAGGTGGTTTTAGAGTATTTTTTGAAGCCGATTCAGCCTTTTTTTTACAGCTAAAACTGACTAAGCAAACCAAAAAGAGGAGTGAAAATCGGGTGATAAGTTTGGGCATACCTATTGGGTCAATATTAAAATCTACAATTTTCTGTTCTAATGCCATTTTTTGAAATATTTTTGGCAAAGTTATAATAAAACAACCGAAAAAAAACGAAAATACTGAGGGGGTAACAAACCCAAAAGCCCAAATCAAGATAGTAAAAAATCATTGAAATACCCATCAACAAAACCGCCGCTTAGAGCCATCTAAGCGGCGGTTGTTTTCAGGGATTTCAAAAAAGTAAAACGCTCTACCCCCTCAGTATTTTCAAACATTATTCCTTTAAAACCTTATCAATACATAAAGCCAACGTGTTCTTTTACGAAGTAAAGGTTGTGCTAGAGTAGAATGCATAATTTTATTTTATTTTGATAAATAATAATTTTACGGTGATTATAAGATTAAGATGCCATCATACGTTAAGAAAAGAAATCTTTAAAATTGAAAACATGAAACTATTTTACTTTTTTCTATGCCTATCGCTTACTTTTTTTCCTAAAATTTGAATTTAAAGATAAAATAAGCAAGCCTTCAAATGCCTACTTGTATTTAAAAAACCGTGAAGACATAGTTGAATTTTTTATAGAACCCAATTCTGAAACGATTGTGCAAGGAGAAAGCAATTTTATGACTGCTCAAATTGTAGGTGGATTGATTCAATCGGATTATAATCGGTTATTGAAAAAGTTGGAAAACACCAATGCTGAAATTTCCAAATTGGTTTCTGAGAATATAATTTATAAAAAAAATCAAAATACTGAGGGGTTACAAAGAAATGAGGTTCGATGGGAAATAATTAAAAAGGGCAGAGATTCTATAGAAAACCAATTCACAAAGGAAAATCCTTCTTCATTTGTCAGTTATAATTTAGCTAAAAGGCGTGCTTCTCAAATAGATGAATCGTTTGAGTTATTCTTCAATTCTTTAGATAAAGAATTTAGAGAATCGTTAGATGGTAAAGAAATAGAGGCACGTTTGGCAAAAGCTAAAAAGTTTTTCATTGGTCAACCGATTACCAATTTTATCCAGATGGATTATTTAGGTAATGATTTTTCTTTATCGTCTCTCAAAGGAAAATATGTTTTAATTGATTTTTGGGCAAGTTGGTGTGCCCCTTGTCGTCGTGAAAATCCCAATTTAGTAAAAGCGTATCAGCAATTTAAAAATAAAAATTTTGAAATTATTGGCGTGTCATTGGATAAAGATAAAGCGAAATGGTTGGAAGCCATTAATAAAGATGGCTTGACTTGGTTGCACGTGAGTGATTTGAAAGGATGGAAAAATGAAGTTGCCAAACTTTACGATATTGGTTTTGTTCCACAAAATATATTGATTGACCCAAAAGGTATTATCGTTGCTAAAAATATATCGGGAGTAAAATTAGATATGAAATTGGTTGAAATTTTAGGAACTAATTGAAAACTTGTTAATCAAAAAAAAAACAAAAAAAGGTAAAAACAAAATAAGGTGGCAAAAACACGTAATTTTGTCAAAGAAATAAAAAAAGTAAAGTTTATGATAATAGCCAACCCGATATATGATGTTGTCTTTAAATATCTTTTGGAAGATATAGAAATAGCTCGCGAGCTACTATCTGCCATATTGGGAGAAGAAATAATAAACCTTGAAATTAAACCGCAAGAGACAACAACAGAGACTCCCGCAAGCAGTGTGAGTATTTTAAGGTTTGATTTTAAAGCTGTTATTAAGACCAATACGGGTGAAGTGAAAAAGGTTTTAATTGAGTTGCAAAAAGCGAAACAGGTTTTTGATGTCATGCGATTTAGACGGTACTTGGGCGATAATTATAAAAAAGAAGATGAAATTCGGATGGATAATGGCACAATTGAAAAACGTCCTTTGCCAATTGTGACAATATATTTTCTTGGATTCCCTTTAGATAATATCGAAAATGCCGTTGTAAAAATCAATCGGGAATATCGAGATGTCATAACCCAAGAAATCATTAAAGTAAAAGAAGATTTTGTTGAATTATTAACCCATGATTCTTATTTGATACAAATACGGAAATTAGTAGGCAAATCAAGAACAAAATTAGAGCGGATTTTACAAGTGTTTAGCCCTGAATATCAAACTCAGGACAAACACCAAATGGATTTTAAAGGAGATGTGAATGAGCCTTTGGTCAAGAAAATAGTAGAAAGATTGGGCAGAGCAATAGCCAGCGATGAAATAAGAGATAAAATGGATGTAGAAGACGAAATTGACAGGATTTTTGAGCGAGAATTGAAAAAGTTGGCAATGGCAAAGGATAAGATAATTGCCGAAAAAGACCAAGAACTTGAAGCTAAAGACCAAGAACTTGAAACTGAAAGACAGAAAGCAGAAGATGAAAAACAAAAGAATGAAGATTTGCAAAAGCAAATTGAGGAGTTAAAGAAACAAATAAAAAAATGACCCCCTCAGTATCGAGGTGATTTTCAGATAAAGTTAATAGAAAGTCATTATCATACCCATCAACAAAACCGCCGCTTAGAGCCATCTAAGCGGCGGTTCTGTTTTGTTTCAATAAAAATTAAAAAACAAAGCCTACCTGAGTTCACTTTCTCATGCTTTGAATATCAATAAGTAAATGTGATTTCCCTTCGGTCAAAATATCCCTTGCTTCGGACAGTCAAACGGTGTGTTCGTCCTCAAGTACTAAGAATATTGGGAAATAACTCCGTACTTTATGAAATACTAAAATATTATAGACTTAGAAATCTCAATGTGTTTCATGAAAATATTTTAATCAAACTTTATAAAATTTAAATGAAAATGCTACATAAACATCTATTGAAAACAAGCTCGCAAGACATCAAGAGCTTTACTATGAGGGTCTTAACACATTATAGTAAGGTTGTCCGACCACAGCTTTTAATTTTGTCGTGTTTATTGACCGTTATTGGGTTGACGAACGCACAAGAGTTAGCCAAAAGCGCAAATCCATCCAGAGCTTTTAAAGACATGAGTCGTGCTATAATCTCAAGGGATTCGGGCGATGTCACTATTTACAGTTTGCCAAATGCGCCGAATACTAAGATGATGGTATCCAAGAACGCCCATAACGCGCTATCAAATGTCAATCAGGCAGCACCAAACACGGTGACAACGACTGCCGATGCTTTAATGAGTGCCCCCAGTTGTATCTCAGCGCCGGGCTATCCTGCAAATGGTCAAATAGGTGTTTGCCCAGCCTTTACGGTAAGCTGGACTGCAGTGAGCGGTGCTACGGGTTATAAAGTATATTTGGATTTATATGATATAAATGGACAACCTACTGATGCGAATTTGGCTTATTGGTACACTATATCAGGAACATCTGCGGGTCCTTTTTATACCTCTGAAAATCGGCTTATATATTGGAAAATTGTTCCTGTTAATGCTGATGGAGAGACTACAGGTTGCCCTATATGGTCTTTTACACTTGGTACCTGGAACAGGCCCACCGTTCAAATAATGGCTTCATCGGGCAGTTCCATTTGTGCAGGCACACCTGTAACTTTTACTGCTACGCCAAGCAATGGGAATACAAACGCTAAGTATGCATGGTATAATGGATATACTGATCTTTTCGGAACTATAGTACCAAATTATATTGCTGGAGAAACAGGCTCTACTTTTACCCGCAGTAATCTTGCCAACGGCGATAAGATTGGTGTTCAAATGCAGCAAGATCTTAACATATGTGCTTCGTTTGCACAATCAAATGAAATAACGATGACGGTGACCCCACCGGTGACCCCCTCAGTTAGTTTGAGCAGTTCGGTGGCTGATAATACCATATGTGCAGGGACACCTGTTACTTTTACAGCCACACCAACCAACGGCGGAACTACACCAATGTACAAATGGACGATAAATGGGGGTACAGTACAAGGCGAAACGAGTGCGACACTCACGAGTAGCAGCCTGGCTGACGGTGATAAAGTACAAGTGGAATTGACCTCAAACGACCCTTGTGCCAGCCCGAAAATGGTTTCATCGGATATTATTATGATGACAGTTAAAAGCTTATCGGTCGCTCCAACAAGTATCACTGGGACAACAACGATATGCACAGGACAAGAAACGACCTTAACTGTTGTTGGTGGCACAATCGGTACAAATGCCATAGCCAAATGGTTTACAGCCGAATGTGGTGGACTCCTCGCAGGAACGGGCAATAGCATTACTGTTTCTCCTACAACGAAAACAACTTATTTTGTCCGTTACGAAGGTACTTGCAACACAACGGCTTGCGCTTCTCAAACAGTAACTGTTAAAACACCATCCGTTGTGCCAACAGATATTTCTGGCACGACGATAATTTGCAATGGCGGCAGTACAACATTAACTGTCAATGGCGGCACACTCGGCACGAATGCAATTATAGAATGGTTCTCAGGTAGTTGTAGCGGTTCACCAATAGGCACTGGTAGTACATTGATGGTGTCCAATTCAGGGACTTATTATGTGCATTACAAAGGCGATTGCAATACAACAGATTGTATTACGCAAACTATTTCTTTTAAAACGCCATCTGTTGCGCCAACGAGCATCACAGGTACGACGACAATCTGTAATGGCGGCAGTACAACATTAACTGTCAATGGCGGCATACTCGGCACGAATGCAATTATAGAATGGTTCTCAGGTAGTTGTAGCGGTTCACCAATAGGCACGGGTAGTACATTGATGGTGTCCAATTCAGGGACTTATTATGTGCATTACAAAGGCGATTGCAATACAACAGATTGTATTTCGCAAACTGTTTCTTTTAAAACGCCATCTGTTGCGCCGACAGGCATAGCAGGCACGACGACAATCTGCAAGAACGGTAGTACAACTTTAACGGTCACTGGCGGTACTCTCGGAACAGGTGGAATAGTTAAATGGTTCACAGGTTCATGTAGTGGAACAGCAGCCGGAACGGGTAATAGCATTAATGTAAACCCAGCTACCACAACAACGTATTTTGTGCGCTACGAAAGCGATTGTGGCAATAGCGATTGTTTTTCAAAAACAGTAACTGTTGATAACCCCTCAGTAGATGTAACAAATTGTGCATTCGTGTATAAAGGTTATGATAATAATTACGGCTGTACGACAATTACCGCAGTTGCAACAGGTGCAGGGTTAATAACTTATAAATGGAGTAGCAACCAAACAACATCCTCTATCAATGTTTGCCCTACAATCAATACAACATATACGGTAACAACGACGGATGCCAACGGCTGCAAAGCCTCAGATAATGTGACGGTTAAAGTAGTGGATGTCAGTTGCGATAAAAACAAGGTCAATGTTTGCCATAATGGCTTGACGATTTGTATCGCTAAAACAGATGTATCCTTTCACTTGGCGCACGGCGATAAATTGGGCAAATGCGGTTTGGTATTGCCTTGTGGTTCAAACGCAAGTGCTGTAGCCAATACTGCCAACACCCTACAATCAAAATCATTGGAGGATACAGATGAGATGTTAATATATCCGAACCCTGTACAGAATATCTTGAGCGTCCAATTGACAACTACAACTGAGGGGTCTGCTCAAATAGCTTTGATGGACATCACAGGTAAAATTGTTATAACTAAAAAACAAAACCTGTTAAAAGGCTTGAACGAGGTGTCACTTGATGTCAGCAAACTCAGCGCGGGTATGTACTTGATACAATACACTAATGCAGAACAACAAGTGCAGACTGTAAGAATCGTGAAAGAATAAAGTTATTCCCTTATAACTTTAATGCATTAATCAAACATCAATTTAAAAATCAATGAAAATGAGAAACAAGCACTTCATTAAAGGCATTAACCTAATCAGGTTAAACCATTTTAATAATCGGCACTTTGCCTTTTTATTTATTTTACTCAACTCTATCGTGGGTGTCAATAATGCCATTCAGGCGCAATGCACCCCCGCTACACAAACCTTTAATTATAATGGCGGTGTACAGGATTTTGTTGTACCCAATAGTATCAACCGTATTACGTTTTCTGCCACAGGAGCGGATGGCGGCGATGGCGGCGGGACTACTGGTAATGGTGGGTCGGGCGGCAGCATTAACGCCAGCTTTTCGGTATCGCCTGGTGATAACATCCGAGTGATTGTAGGGCAAGCTGGGGAAAGTACGTTATGGGGAGGCGGAGGAGGCGGCACAGCGGTAATCAACTGTGGAAACCCTGCCAACTGTGCTACAGGTACGCTGCTGATTGTAGCAGGCGGCGGTGGTGGCGGCAGGGGTAATAACCCCGGCGGAGGTGCTACGGCAGTGGCTGGAAGTGGTGCTGCTGGAAGTAATGATGTCGGTGGCGGTGGTGGTGGTGGCGTAAACGGCGGTGGCGGTGTTAGCTTCGACGGCGCACAAGCATCAAAAACCAGTATTTCAGCTGGTGGATTGGGGGCTGGTGTATCTAATGGCGGTAAAGGTTTTGGCGGTGGTGGTGCTCTTCAATCGATACCTGGTGGCGGTGGTGGCGGTGGTGGCTATACAGGTGGGAATGGTACAATTGATTTTGGTTACGGTGGCAGCAATTATGTAAATGCCAGTGCAATAGCAGGCTTTACCAATTCGGCTGGCGTTGACGGTGGTAGCGGTGGCAACAATACCAATGGTGTGGTCGTGCTTTCTTATACCTGCCCTGACCCATGTGCCGTATTTACCAACAACAGAGCTTACGTAAACGATGCCGTAACAAGCAGTGGCGATGGCTCAAGCTGGGCAACGGCTTTCAAAACCCTGCAAGAAGCACTTACATTGAGTTGCTCTGGCATCACCGAAATATGGGTAGCCAAAGGTACTTATACGCCTACCTCTGGCTCCAACCGCGCTATTTCATTTGTGATGAAAAACGGAATAGCGATTTATGGCGGCTTCAAAGGTAATGAAGCCCAACTTACGGATAGAGATTGGGTGACTAATGTCACCACACTCAGTGGTAATATAGGTGGTGGGCAAAGGTCTTACCACGTTATCAATAACACTTACAGCTCAGGTAATCAACTTACGAGCAGTGCCATATTGGATGGTTTTACTGTTACGGGCGGTAATGCAGATAACGGAAGCTCTGGCAGTACTAATGATCAGGGTGGTGGGATGTTAAATCGTTTTGCTGCACCTACCGTGAGCCATTGTATTTTCACGGGCAACACCGCAATATTTGCGGGTGGTGGCATCAGCAACCTTAACTCTGCGGCAAGTATAAGCAATTGTACTTTTACAAATAATAGTGCGTCGAACTATGAAGGTGGTGGTATATTCAATTATAATTTTAATAATCAACCATCCCTTTATGCAAGTGTATCCAACTCTACATTCACCAACAACTCGGCGAGATCGGGTGGTGGTATAAGCAATCGGGGTTCGTTGTTTGGTTCTAATTCAACCAGCAATGGTAATGGTCCCTCAATCACTTATTGTACTTTCACCAATAATTCGGCGGTGACGTTTTATGGTGGTGGTATAAACGCTGATAGTATTGATCCAACGATAAACCATTGCGTTTTTACAGGAAATACCGCAACTTACGGTGGGGCAATGTTTTCAGGTCACGCTTCTACAGGCGCAAGCTATTGCAGTTTCTCAGGCAATTCAGCTACAGTAAACGGCGGTGGGATATATGCTTACAGCAATAATTTTTCAGCCGCTTATGTCAACTGCTCCTTTTTCGGCAATACGGCTCAAAATGGTGGAGGTATTTACTTGGCTACTTTTGTAAGTTTAATTAATAGTTCTTTCTCAGGCAATTCAGCCTCAGTCAACGGCGGCGGTGTCTGGGTAGGCATCATCAAAATGCTCAATTGTATCGTTTGGGGCAATAACAGTGAGATTTATGTTGCCAATAGTGCCAACTCCCTTAATACCGTTACCTATTCTATCGTCAAACAAGCAAGCGGTGTTTATCCCGGTATGGGCAATCTGAATGTTGACCCGTTATTTGTTGGAGGTGGAGATTTACACTTGCAAAACAGTTCGCCTGCCATCAATACAGGCACAGCCTCAGGCGCACCGGGCGATGATTACGATGGCGATGCTCGACCACTCGGTGGCGGCTATGATATGGGTTATGATGAAGTCACTTGCTCGCCATCAACTGCCCCCCTCAGTATTTCAGGCATTTCAACCATTTGCAGCGGTGGAAGTACAACTTTGACACTCGTAGGCGGCAGCGCAGGAACAGGCGCAGTTGCTGAATGG
>JAYTUY010000184.1:0-4956 GCA_043744275.1 Saprospiraceae bacterium | reverse complement strand
TTGCGAAATACTGAGGGGGTATCGCCTGTCAATTCGGTGATATATTGCACCAAATTGTAGGTAAAACTGTCGTAATTATCCAAGACTAATATTTTCATTATTAATTGATTTTTAGTAATTTATATATCTCAAAAAGTAACTTCATCAATACATTTCTGAACGATCAACTTCTTCTCCATCATATCAAAAGCACATAAATAATCACCTCTAAAACACCCTCCATCAAGGTTAAGATATTGGTTAAGGCTTATTTTGTCGCATTGTTTTTCCATTTCAGATAAAGGAATCGGGGTATGACCATGTAAAACAATGCGGCTACCGAGCCAATTATAATTAATCCTATTGTACCAATTCCTGACCCACATCATATCTTCAGTATCTTCTAAAGGATCGTTTTTTAAAAAATTTAAGCCTGCATGAACCAATATATATTCCCCGACTTCATGATAAAAAGGGAGCGATTCAAAAAAATGGATGTATTCGCTCGGCAACTCATGAGCGCGTTCAGATTCAGAACTCGGAAAAATTGGTTGGCTCTCATTTCTCAAAAAAATTCCCCGTTCTTTTCGATATTTCAAAGCATCTAAAAGCATGGATTCATGATTGCCACGCATACAAATGACTTTATTTCCCCGCTCTCTCAATGCCCAAATAATTTCAATCACTCCTTTAGAATCAGGACCTCGATTGATATAGTCGCCCAATAAATACAGTTCATCGCCTTCGTTTAAACCGATTTTATTGAGCAACTCTTTGAAAGTTTTGCTGCATCCATGTATGTCGCCGATGGCATATTGTGACATAATTTGTTGTTTTTCAGTCATTTAATGTATCTTTTCCGCCATATCCAAAGCATTCCGCAAAGCTCCCAATTTATTATTCACCTCCTGCAATTCATCTTCCTCTACACTCGAAACCACCACGCCAGCACCCGCTTGACGATATAAAACATTGTCTTTCGATAAAAAAGAACGAATTATGATAGCATGTGTCAAGTCACCATTGAAGCCGATGAAGCCGATGCCGCCGCCGTAGAAATGGCGATTTTGCTGCTCATATTCATCAATCAACTCGATGGCTTTGTATTTCGGCGCGCCTGAAAGTGTTCCAGCAGGGAAAGTATCGGCAAAAACATCTATTGGATTCACATCATCACGCAACTCACCTTCCACTTTTGAAACAATATGTATGACGTGACTAAAGAACTGAATATCGCGTAACTCCTTGACTTTCACTGTTTTACAATGTTTA
This sequence comes from Saprospiraceae bacterium, assembly GCA_043744275.1. GTDB lineage: Bacteria > Bacteroidota > Bacteroidia > Chitinophagales > Saprospiraceae > JAAFJT01. Next base: position 3,705 of record JAYTUY010000184.1, on the reverse strand, counting down.
CCCAAATCATTTCGAGCCAAATCTACGAGCATAATGTGCTCGGCATTTTCCTTCGGGTCTTTGGCTAATTTTTTTGCCAATTCTGCATCTTTTTCATCGTCGCCTGTGCGTTTATACGTGCCCGCGATGGGGTTCACGCCTGCCATTCGGTTTTTAATAACCAATTGTTGCTCAGGCGAAGAACCGAATATTTTGTAAGAACCATAATCAAAATAGAACAAATATGGCGATGGATTGATATTTCTTAGAGCACGATAGACTTGAAAATCGTCGCCCGTAAAGCTTTGAGCAAAATTGCGAGAGAGGACAATTTGGAAAACATCGCCGATTTGGCAATGGTGTTTCCCTTTCGCTACCAATGCTTTGAAGTCTTCATTGCTCATATTTGTTCGCTCCTCACCCGACCGGTCAAAGCTAAAACTGGGCGTACTTTGACTATTTAATATCGTTTCAAGGCGTTCCATCTGGCTCGTTTCGCCGATAGGAATATTCTCCAAAATCGTCAATTCATCTTTAAAATGGTTGATAGCAATGACAAAACGATACAAAGCATAGTGCAAATCGGGCAAATCGGTTTGGCGTTTGGCTTTATCCAACAGCATTGTATCAAAATATTGAACCGCATCGTAGCTCGTATGACCAAAAAAACCGTTCAATACTGAGGGGGTCTTATCTACATCAAATTGCTCGATGAAATTTTTGAAAAGCCCTAAAACTTCCCTATTTTCTACTTCCAAAATGGATTTTGTTCCGTCTGTAAACGTCTCAGTCACGGTATTGCCTTGCGAGACGAAGCGGGCAATTGGCTCAATTCCGATAAAAGAAAAGCAGTTTTCGACGCTGCGAAAGTCCGTTGACTCCAATAAAACGGATTCGGTATATTGGTCGCGAATTTTGAGGTAGATACTGACAGGGGTGAAAGTATCAGCCAAAAGGCGTTTGGTGATGGTCTGAATTTTTATTTTTTGTAAAGTTTCCATTAAATATAAAGTTGATTAACTTGATTTAAAAATGAAAAAACGGCTTGTTGGGTCGAACCTAACAAGCCGTTTTTTGCTGTGAATATATTTTTAGAAAATACCCGTACAAAAAAGGTGTTACCTCAACCCTGAAGAGTTAAAGCCTGCCACCAATTATTATTTGTACGTAAAAATTTCATAACTGTTTCTTATTTAATTATGCTGCAAAGTAATTTTGTTTTTTTGATAATAACAAAATTTTATTTAAAAAATTTTAAAAAAAATGAAAATAGACTTGTTGCAATGGGAACACGGATGACGCGGATAAAGCTGATTTTCACGGATTTTTTCTATTTTAATCTAAAAAAATCTGCGCTCATCAGCTACATCCGTGTCATCCGTGTTCCCATTGCAATTTGTTTAATGATTTGTTGGGTAGTTATATTTATTGCATAGTACTGTGTTAAGTATATTTCTAATTTAAAAAAAACGAAAATAATGGGTCAATACTGAGGGGTCAAGTTTTACATTTGAGTAAGTCTGTAATTTAGCTTTGGCTTTTTGTCATTCAGTAGGAATCTCTTTTTGTTACGTTTTTGCCATAATGTGAACAAATATATACAGAAATGCTCAAAAGAGATTCCTTACTGAATGACAAAAAAGCAGTAATATTGCTGCAATGAAATAATATTTCTATTTTGAAAACAATTAAAATCATTCAAAAAGTCATTCAATGAAAAAACTCCTATTCTCGCTTATCCTCTTTTCAGCATGCACTGTACAAAAGAAGGATTTATCCAAGCAACCGATTATTTTTGTCGGCACTTATACCCAAAAATTGGGGCATGTGGATGGCAAAGCAACTGGCATTTATACTTGCCGCCTCGACGAAATGACAGGCGAAATGATCGTTATTGACTCCACAACCGATATACCGAATCCTACTTTTTTAAGCATTTCGCCTGATAAAAAATACCTTTATTCAGTCGGTGAGCTCAGTGGTAATGGTCTCGAACGCTTGGGTAGAGTGGCTGCATATAAAATTACTGAGGGGGGTAAGCTATTGAAAATCAATGAGTTACCCAGTTATGGCAATGCGCCCTGCCATATTTCAACGGATAAAACAGGCAAATTTGTTTTCGTCGCTAACTACGTTACGGGCAATATTGCGAGCTATGGCGTGAAGGCTGATGGCGGTTTGACAGATTCAATTTGCATGATTCGACATGATGCGAAAGAACCTTTGGCACATAATATCCAATCATCGGTAGACAATAAAAATGTCTTTGCGGTGGACAAAGGAGCAGATAAAATTTATCTGTATGAATTGGCTGAAAATGGGGCATTGATTCCGAAAAGCCATATCTCAACGGCAGCAGGTGCTGGTCCTCGCCACTTGGATTTTAATCCTAAAAATCCTCAGCAATTTGTTGTCATCAATGAAAATAGTAGTGCATTGGGCAGCTACACCTACGACGCTAAAACATTGAAAATCAATCTGTTAGATTCGCTTTCAACATTGCCCAAAGATTTTACGGGTAAAAATACTTGTGCTGATGTACATTTTCATCCTAATGGAAAATTCGTTTATGGTTCTAATCGAGGGCATAATTCTATCGTGATTTATAGCTTCGATTCGGCTACGGGCAAGTTGACTTTGGTCGGGCATGAATCCACGCAAGGCGAAATCCCACGCAATTTTATGATTACGCCCAACGGCAAATTGCTCTTGGCGGCGAATCAAAATTCGAGTACTGTGGTGGCTTTTAAAATAGATGAAACGACTGGAAAATTGACGCCCACGGGAGTGATTAATCGCATTCCGACACCAGTTTGTTTGAAAATGTTGTAATAAATGGGAACGCGGATTAAGCGGATTAAGCGGATTTTCTCGCAGATTTTCTTTAAATGCGAATAATGGGTTGAAGTAATCGCGGAGCGATTGAATGTGAATAACCCCTGATGCCAATCAGGGGAATAATTGTAAAGAATGGGTATAACTGCGGAGCAGTTGAATGTAAAATAGTCAGTCATTGGTTATATTTCACATTCAACTGCTCCGCAGTTAAAGCACTATTTCACTTTAACCCTCCGATTGCATCGAAGGTTATTCACATTCAATCGCTCCGCGATTACTTCAATCCATTATTCGCATATTGAATTAATTAATGAAATTTTATGCTTTGTAGTGAAAATTTAATCATGATTCCATGAAATAATTAATTAATTTTATTATTTAATCATAAAATCATTATTTCATTAAATCATTACTTTATGATTGAATAAAATAATGATTTAATGAAATAAAAAAGCTCATTCATTTTTGAATGAGCCTGAAAAGCTTAAAAATAGAGTTAATCTTTTGGTGAGTCGGGTGGGGGAGGGAGGTCTTTTTTATTTTTATCTAAGTGATTACTCGAACTAATGACTTTCATGCCTTTCTTCTCTGCGTTGCGTCTCATTTCACCCGCGAGCTTACCACCTTTCACGGCGGCATCTTGATTTTCGATAAAGCCTTGTGCATCATCATTCATGGTGTAATTGCGTGTAAATTCTTCACCCAATGCCGTAAAAAGAAGCTCTAAATTTGTCATGTGGTCGCGCAAGTTTTCGCCACCTAAATTTTTTAGCTTTTTATGCTCACTGGGCGATAAACCAAAGGTCGCTCGGGCTATCTCTGCGGTCAAAATGGAATATTCTTGACCTTCTTTGATGCCTCTTTTTCTCCATTCTTCGGTCAATTCCT
>JAYTUY010000183.1:0-1566 GCA_043744275.1 Saprospiraceae bacterium | reverse complement strand
TTTTACAGTTATTTCAATGAACTAAGTTAAGGCGGTTTCAACTTTATGTCCGTATAGTAGTACATAACTTTATGTCGCACCACAAATTTAGTAAATCTCATGCTACTTTTAAATTTTACATTTAAAATTCTACATTTTGCGGTTACTCTAAAAGACTCATATAAAGCCCTTTCCACTCCTCACCAATTCGTTTTTCATGAAATTTTTGGACATATTCTCCCCCCCTCAGTATCATACGCTCGCGCAGGCTTTCGTCCGTCACAACACGCTCAATGGCGTGTGCAATGGCAGCAGAATCGTGCGGATTTATGTAGATAGAATCGGGTCCGCCGGCTTCGGGAAAACAGCCGCCTTCGCTCGTAATCACAGGGCAACCACTCCATAAAGCCTCAATAATAGGAATGCCAAAACCTTCTTGAAATGAGGGTAAAACCAAAGCTTCTGCTTCTTGATAAATGCTTGGAAAATCTGAAAACGGTATATTCGATAGAAATAATACTCTGTTTTCCATTTGATTTTCTAAGACATAATTTTTCACTTTTTTAAAATAATCACCGCCTTCACCAATCACGGCCAATTTTATATCTAATTGATTATCAATCATTTGCAAAGCTTTCACTAAGCCTAAAAGATTTTTTCGCTCATTGACAGTGCCGACATACAAGACATAATTTTCAGGTAAATTATGCTTATTTTTCTTTAAAATAATGAGGGGGTCGCTCGCCATGTGAGGAGAAATAGGCTGATAGAAATCATTTTTATTTTGATTTGAAATTTGTTTTGGAGTATAAAATTGAGGATGACAAGATTGATAAATCACCTTAATTTTACTCTCTTCAATTTTATAAAAATGTATAATATCCTGCTTCGTCGCTTCGCTGATTGCCACCACAACATCCGCTTTTTCACACGCTGATTTGAATTTCCAAGAGTATATTTTTCTATCAATAAATGGATAAAATTGCGGATAATGCTCATGAATTAGGTCGTGAATGGTGACCACTGTTTTCACATTTTTAGGCATTTTTAAAGGCAATTCATGCGATAAACCATGAAAAATGTCTATTTTTTCTCTTGAAATATCATTAGCAATGAAGTAAGACCGCCACAATGGATGAATTTCACGCATCAAACCAGTCGGAAAATGCACTGATACTGAGGGGTATAGTTTAATAAAATCCAATCGCGGATGGTCTATTTTTTTGGGCGTAAAAAGATGGTATTCGTTCTCAGGATAGTATTTTGCAAGGGTTTCTATCAGCGTTCGGCTATAATTGCCTAAACCTGTGAAATTATTGAAAGCCCGTTTGGCATCGAAACCGATAATCATGCAGCGATTAAATTATATGATGAAGTGAATATGAGCAAAAGTAAAAACTATCTGATTTATACTAACACTCAGGCTCGGTTTAATCCAAAATAAAGGCGTTTTAATCTAATAAAATACATTATTAATAGCAAAGACAGTTATCTTGACATTGTTAAATTAGGAAAAAAGCTACTATGGTTTAAAAATTGTTGAATAAAGAATGAAACAGGACAAAACTATTGGGGTCTAAGTGTAAA
>JAYTUY010000182.1:0-4981 GCA_043744275.1 Saprospiraceae bacterium | reverse complement strand
GTTGTTCCAGTATTATTTATTTGAAATTGGAAAGTTGCTACGCCGCCAGGATAAACAAGTGGGGCAGGAGAAACGTCTGCTCCTAAAACACTTGGATTGGCAACTGCCAAGCATTGAACCGTGATGAATAGGCTCATTAAACAAGATAAACTATATTTTAAATTAAGATATTTCATTATTATTTATTTTAATATTTTTGAAAAATTTATTTGATTTTAATATGTATAGATAATGGTGGTTTGATTCATGTTGTCGCCACTATCGTCTATGCTTTCACCGCCAGTATTATCTAATAAGATTACCTGAACAAGCGTATTTCCTCTTTGATTATTAGGATTAAAAGTGCTTGTAAGCCCAAATTTTGATAAACCACCTGCACCGATTACACTGTTAGATGTTAGTATATAAAAACCTGAATTCGAAGTGCCATCAAATGTCCAAAGGCTATTTTGTACAGCAATTCCAGATATGGTTGTAGCAGTTGGATTAAAGCTCAAAGCATATTTAGAATCCTTTGGAATATAGGCAGTCACCACACCAGTTGTAGGATTGCTGCTAAATTCAATGACAGAAACCACTACGCCTATAGATTGTGTTCCAATCAAATTAGAAGGAAGTACAGATACAATGGGTGACAAGTTAGGTGTGCCGGGCAAAACCAAAGTTTTAGCTGAAGAAGAAGAAGTCCGAACGACTCCATTGACATCAGCAGGGCTTGCAACCGTAGCCGTATTATCAACAAAAACAGGGCTCTTTAAAATACGAATATCATCAATATACCAGCCATCGACACCTGCTTCATTGCCTCCTGCATCTACTGCAAAAGTTAAACGCACCTGAGTAGCAGCATCAGGAATAGTATAAGCAGATTCTTTATAAGCCGAACCTCCTGTCCAAGCCAAACCAGCATATGCAGGGTTGAAAGTAGCGTTTAATGAGCCTGTGTAAGGGTTTTCTGTAACGCCAGTTGTAACCCTCACCCATTGAATGCCATCCGTTGTATATTCAAGATAACCACCATCATATCCAGCGTCAACTACGTAAGAATGCCAAAAACGCAGTTGTCTATTTGTAGCAACTGGTAGTGTTGGACTTGTAAGAGTAGCAGAAGCTCCGCTTGTTCCATCGTTGACATACCAATATCCTGTTCCGCCATGAGCACCAGATGTAGTGCCAGCAACGGTTTTACGAGAGAAAACAGAAGCAATACCCCCTGCACCTGAGCCAACTGAAGCTGTCCAGCCTTGAGCTCCAGCTTCAAAATCATAGGTATTAAGTAAAGTAGAAGTCGTTGGAGTAGATATTGTAGCCACTAAATTGATTACAACACTATCATTAGCAGCTAATGTAGGGATAGTAAAATTAATTTGCTGTCCTGAAATAGTGTTCGTAATACCCGTACCTCTCACCACTGTGTAAGAATCAAAGCTGGTGTTAGCAGGCAATACATCGCTAAAGGTAACATTGATGCCAGCTGTGCCCGTAGGTGAAGTATTTTTTACTTTAATAGTATAGGCTACAGATCTACCGTTTTGGACTGAGGGGGTAGCCGTTTTATCGATTTGATAAAATACTTGAGAAGGGGCACAAGCAGAAGGCACTGCAAAGCCATCCGTTTCGTCTCCCAAATTATTAGAACCATCTTTTGCATCCACACCTAAACCTCTTTTTGCAAAACCTTTCCAAATAGCACAAGAGAATGCACTATTATAAAGCAAGGTATCAGCTTTCAAAATGCCATTTCGTTCTTGTAAAAAGGTCGGGCTGGCAGGTTGGTTACGAATACCTTCTAAGACTAATTTATTCATAATATTATTACCACCGGCACTTTTAGAAGCGATTTCAGCAAAATTATTGGGGCTAATAGTAGGGTTATTATTTATAGGGTATAAATCCACTAAATTTTGCATGACTTCATAAAGCATAGAATTCCAAACGAATCCTATACCATGAGGAACAGTAATTTCAGCAGAGTTAGCGATGCCTTTGCCACCATTTGTGGAGCCAGCAAAAGTATATTCGTTGACAACTAAATCTGTAGAGTATTTGCGAGGGCGAATACCCGCAGCTGCTGCCCCTGAGTAAGGCTGATAAAATACATAAGTGCCAATGCCTCGGTCAATTAAAACACCATTAGGATGTGCGGGTGTAGCAGAACTTGGTTTCAAATCAGCAGTAGTCATTGAAATATACATGCCGAAGAAATCAGACCAACCTTCGCCTGCCTGCTCCGAGCCTGAAAGAGAGCCGCCTGTAGCCGTTTGCGGAGAAGTGCGTGTAGATATACCATGACCATATTCATGACCAATAATGACATTATCAATATCACCGTCTCTTTTAGGTGTTTTAACTAAATCACGTTTTAAGGAACCCATTATCGTTCCGCCCGCTGCTATAAAGTTTTTGATTTTCAAACCAGCATTGTAGCTAATCATGACTGAGGGGATAGTGATGCTATTGATAGTTGCGTCAGAACCGCCCATCGCTAAATAAGCATCAGGGTTATTGACATCATTATTAATCACAATAGCACCCGCAGCACCCGATTTTTGAGCACCATCTACCTTTTCTACGAAAGAGCAAGTGCCTCTATCTATCAAAACAATATTGCCATTGATAGCAGTAGCATTATTAGCTACTAAACCGACGCCCATTCCTGCACCACAACCCTGTGTAGATGCGCCCACTGCTGTAATATTTTTATCAACAATCACATATTTTTTATTGACAACAGGGCGAGCTTTTAAATCCAAATTTAATGCTGCATTAGATTCATTAGCTGAATTGAACAATGCCCCTTGCAAAGCCGCCAATTTAATAGGTGCACTGTATGAACCTGTACCACCCGTAGCCGTCACGATTTGAACCAAGCTATCAGGAATAGCAGCCGTCCAAAGATACATTTGCATCTGGCCTGGTGTACCGTCAGCTAATGTTAAGAAATTTGCATTGTTCGTACCGCCACCATCTTGAGATTGAGCCAAAACACCATCTTTATTAACTCCAGTACCTGATACCGCTGCACCATTTTGACTATCTTGAAAATTACGTCCAACTTCATTAAAACCAAAGCCATAATATATATCGTGCATCATATTATTGGCATAAAACAAATTGACTGTCGCAGCATTTCTATTAGGGTAAAGATTATTAGGATTAACAGTAGAAAAATAATCAGGTTCTTGAGTTAAATCCCAAGAGTAATCATAAACATAAGGTGTTACGCCTGTCAGTGAAGTAGGTTGTGCAGAATAATTAGGCGCAGGGTTTGGAGCACCACCCAATGGACCAGGGCTGGGGTCCTGAAATGCCCAAACATTATTACCACGCGTATAGGCATATTCAGCCGTGCCATCATTTGTCCATCCAAATGGTTTTGATGCGGGAATACCAACACCATCCGTTGTGACAAGCGTTTGAGTATTGGTAGCAGTATTATCATTGGGCGCTTCTGCTGGAAAAGCCAATACTTTATAGGTATTAAGAAGCCCTACCATGCTGGTATTAGCCATCATTTTTTGGAAACTATTAGGGTTTTCAGGTACACCCAATTCTTTTTTAACAATTTGGTAAGCCTTCTTTTTAGCTTCCACTGCTATTTCCATAGCGGAAGCTGCTTTCATATTTCGAGCATCTTGCTCAGATTTCAAAACTTGTTTTTCGATTTCTGAAGCATCGGTTACATGGCTATCGCCGAAAGAACAGTGTTGAACAAGGTCTTGTTTGCTCAAAATAATACCATCATTGGCATGAACATACATGAGCCAATAGTTTTGACGGTCTTTTGTGAAATATTGAACTTCCCATGCCAACTCTAAAACTTGAGTTTGTGCATTGGGTACATACATCAAACGCACCTTAATGTCGTCAGCAGCAAATGACCCTCTTGAAAAAGCCATTTGTTTATCCGCGCCATCCGATTGCATAGTGGGTGTCAAACTCTCTGTAGTTGTTACATTAATAGTATTCATGACTACACGGACAGCCATCTCCGCTGGAATAGAAGGGGAGGAGGTGTTGACATTTGGCTCATGAAATTGGTTGTCAGGGGTAACCATTCCGTTTTTATCAGAAATGTGCATACCCAGCAAGGCATCTTTTACATAAATACCATTCACTTGTTGTTGAGCGTAAATGTGTCGAATGCCTGTTGCTTCGTCTTTCATATCATCGTTGATATGGTATTGAAGAGCGGAGCGAGTGCTCAAAGAAGCACCTTTTTGAAGGTAATTTTGAATAAGTTCGTTAGCAGATGCACTCGCTTTTTGAGCATTGGCTTCTACAAAACCCAAACATAAGGCAAGTACAAAACCTACCATTTTGAGAGTTGGAAATTTCATCATGTTAATTAAAATTTAAAAATTTGGTTAATATTTAATACAATAAAATGGCTAAAACAAAGAAAGCACTTCTTTGTCTGAATAAAAATCAAGGAATCAATGATTAGTTTTTAGGTTGTACAGCCAGAAAAAATTGTAAATAGATTTGGTAGAGATAAAACCAATTTTAAGATTTGATTTTTCTTACAGAATTGATTTTGTGGAAAATTTAGTGTGAAAGATATTGTTCTGCCGTATTTTTTTTTTACATACGATAAATTTATTAAGTACGGTTTGGTCAGTTTTAAAATTATTGAATAAATATTAGTCTTTTTTTTAAAATAAACCATAAATGGTATTTTAAATATTTAAAAAAATATAAATTGTTAATGCCCCCTCAGTAAACTTGCTGCAATGGGAACGCGGATGACACGGATATAGCTGATGAGCGCAGATTTTTATTAGATTTGAATAGAAAAAATCCGTGAAAATCAGTTTAATCCGCGTTCCTATTGCCTTATATAGCACCCCCTCAGTATAGAATGGTTTTTCGACGGTAATCAAGATTTACGAAATCTGTGGTGCGACATAAAGTTATGTACTACTATACGGACATAAAGTTGAAACCGCCTTAACTTAGTTCATTGAAATAACTGTAAAAT
>JAYTUY010000181.1:0-18648 GCA_043744275.1 Saprospiraceae bacterium | reverse complement strand
ATTTTTCTTTGAAAAATATAAAAATACTGAGGGGGTATTCCGATGTGTCGGAATACCCTTTTTTGTTAATTTTACCTTGAAATGATGATAAAAAAAATCGCTCAACTAATAGGGCATCAAGGCTCTGTCTTCGCACTCACACAAGGGCATACCCCTCAGTATATGCTCTCGGGTGCGGGCGATGGATGGATAGTTGAGTGGGATTTAGAGAAGCCAGAAGTGGGAAAATTATTAGCAAAAGTGGATTCCAACATCTTTTCATTGCTTTTTTTATCTGATAAAAATCAAATTATTGCAGGCAATATGAACGGTGGTTTGCATTTTATTGACTTGAATAATCCTGATAAAAATAAAAATATTGCTCATCATAGTAAAGGTGTTTTTGATATTCAACTCATTCACAATCAATTATTTACAATCGGCGGCGATGGAATAATCACTCGTTGGTCCATTGAAGGAAGTCACTCAATAGAAAGTTTTCAACTATCTGCCAAGAGCTTACGTTGTATGGATTTTTCAAATGAGCGGCGTGAATTTGCTATCGGTGCGAGCGATGGGCATATTTATTTTTTAGATGAAAAATTAAACCTTAAAAACATCTTTAAAAATGCGCATAAAAATTCTGTCTTCTCAATAAAATATGCGCTCGATGGACAATATCTCATAAGTGGAGGACGCGATGCATTGCTGAAAACTTGGCAATTAGATAAAAATACTGAGGGGGTATCTGAAACTTCTGCCCACCTTTATACAATTAATGCAATAGCTTTTCATCCTCAAAACCCTTACATTTTTGCAACTGCCAGCCGTGATAAAACCATTAAAATATGGCAATTAATAACTTCAACAGAGAACAATAAAATTGAAATTGAAGATGTGAAATTGCTAAAAGTGATTAATACTATACGTCACGGCGGACACCTCAATTCTGTGAATATCCTTAGTTGGACACCTTATAATAATTGGCTCATTTCAGGCAGTGACGACCGTTCTCTCATGATTTGGAATGTCAATTTGGAAATATGACATTTAAAATGAATGTTTTTTCAAAAAATAATCTTATTTTTACTTGTCATAACGCGGAACTCCAGTTCCGTTAGTATCGCGGAACTCCAGTTCCGCCACATCATTAAAGCGGAACTGGAGTTTCGCGATACTTTACCAAAACTACACATTTATGAAAACTCTTTTTACTACCCTTATTCTCTTCTTTTTCGCCCCTATACTGAGGGGTCAAAACACCCTCGCTTTCAATAGGGTTTATGGTATTTTTCAAGCAAAATGCGTGAGTTGCCACAGCAATGCTCAAAAGCAAGGAGGGCTTGATCTCGAAGGTTTCGGCACTGATAAGTCGGGTGAAGTCTATAAAAATTTGGTCAATGTTTCGCCTACCAATGCCGCCGCCGTAGCGAAAGGCTACAAACGCGTCTATGCGGGCAGGGCGGATAGAAGTTTTATTTTTCATAAAATAAACAATGATTTAGATAAATATTATCCTGCACTCGGCGCGGGTGAAGGAGATTTGATGCCTCAATCGGGCAATGTTTTGACCAAAACGGAAAAAGAAATTATCCGCCAATGGATACTTTATGGAGCTAACAAAACTTTTATAGTGCCTGAAAACAGAATCCGCGCCTATTACGATACAGTCGGGCGTGGCTTGGCTGCTTTTGAAACGCCGCCGCCTGCCCCCTCAGTCAGTGAGGGTTTTCAAATTAAAATGGGACCATTTTTCCTTGAACCACAAGGTCGGACAGGCAGTGAATTGCAATATTATCAAAAATGGGAGCTCAATTTAGCCAACGATGTGGAGGTGAATCGCATTGACCATATTATTTCGAATTCTTCACATCATTTTATTATTTATAATTTTAATAGCCCGACGAATGCAGCCAGTATAGCCCCAGGATTGAGATTGGATGCCAATCATAGCAATATCAGCCTTGTTTCAGCAGTGCAGGAGCGCACTGATTTGAAATTGCCTGCTCGCACAGCTTACAAATGGAAAAAAGACAGAGTGCTTGATTTGAATACGCATTATATTAACTACTCGGCTAATCATACCTATAAAGCGGAAGCCTACATTAATGTTTACACCCAGCCGAATGGAACAGCTAAACAGGAGATGTTCGCGACCTTAGTGCCCAATAATTCCATTTCGATACCCAATAATAATCAGACAACGACGGTGGAAGCACCATTTTTTTACCTCGGGAAAGTATATGTTTGGGGCTTGATGGGGCATACACATAAATATGGTACAGGCTATAAGGTTTTTAAGCGACTGCCCAGCGGCTCAAAAGGGGAGTTAATGTACGATGCCGCTTGCCCCAATGGTTTGCCGGGTTGCTCATCGCCATACTACGATTATCAGCATATTCCTATGCGCTATTTTCAACCTTTGACGCCTGTTGACCTGAGTCTCGGCTTTGTACATCAAGCGACTTGGAAAAATAGTGGCGATAAAACACTCACCTTCGGACCCACCTCAGAAGATGAAATGATGGTCATGATTGCCCTCTACACGATCGATACAACGGGCTTAACAGGCACGAGAGATATTCAGCAATTGGAGAACGTACGGATTTTCCCGAATCCAATGAAAGATAAATTGCACATCCTACTACCCCCCTCAGTATTGAGCGTAAAAATGACACTTTTTGACTTGCTTGGGCGGGTAGTCGTCAGAAAAGAAGAAGATATTGTAGGGCAAACCACCGAAATACTGAGGGGTAGCCTTCAATCGGGCATGTATATTTTGAGGATAGAAGACCAAAGGGGTTATGTCAAAACGGAGAGAATTTTGTTGGAATGATTGTATAGGGTTACATATTTTATTTTAAAAATTAAAAAGCCATTGACGTAATAAATTGTTGATTTTCAATGATTTATAACGCTAATGGCTTTTTCTGTTTGGAATAATAGTGGCTCTTTGCGTTTCTTCACCATCAGGTTTGAGTTGAAATCAGACAGATTTAGGTTGAATCAAGACAGGTTTAGGTTAAATCAAGAGAGGTTCGAGTTAAAATCAGACAAGTTTGGGTTAAAGTCAGATAGGATTGGGTTGAATCAAGACAGGTTTGAGTTGAAGTCGGACAGGTTTAGGTTGAATCAAGACAGGTTTGAGTTGAAGTCAGACAGGTTTAGGTTGAAGTCAGACAGGTTTGGGTTAAAGTCAGACAAGTTTAGGTTGAAGTCAGACAGGTTTAGGTTAAAGTCAGAGGTAATGTTCAGAAAAGTGTATCAAAATAAAATTTGTTAAAAAGGTAATGTTCAGAAAAGTGTGTCAAAATGAAATTTGTTAAGAAATAAATTTTACATTTTATTGAATAGCGTTTTCCACATTTCAACACTTTGATGGATTTCAAAAAACTGAAATTTTTGAAATCTATCAAAGTGTTGAAATAGTGGGAAACGACTTGACTTCCTTAGTGCAGATGGCTATTTACAAAGTGCAGGTGGTCATTGACAAAGTGCAAATCACTTTTGACAAAGTGCAAATGACATTTTTATTCAAAACCGATGCTCATACTGCAACTGCAATCTGCTAAAAATAGTAGCATCTGAGCCTATATTGAAGATATTGCCAATGAATTGGGCGGTTAGATAATTTTTATTTGAAAACTGGTAGGAATAGGAGGCACCTAAAATGGTATAGCGATGTTGCTCTCCAGGGACGATTGTGACATTAACGGGTGTTCCTTGAAAATTACCTTGAACTGATAAACCATGGCTTTTGAGGAGGGCAGCCCCGAGTAGAGCACCGAAATTATATTTTTCACGGACAAATAGTTTTCGATTGTAGGCAATAGAATATTCTATGAACGAACCATTTGAAGGAGACAAAGCAGTCTTTTTGGGCACTGCTTTCAACCAATTGATGCCCACCCCTACACCATCTCGCAAATCACTGTAATTGAAAAAGATGCCCAATCCAATGGGCGATTCATAGTTGAAGTTTTTGGACGTTAGTTGCCGACCCAATGTGATACCGACGCTGGGTTTCCAAGCCGTTTGTTTAAAATACTTCTTAATTTGATTTTGCTGACCTGTGCATTTCGATAACTGATAAAATGCTCTTACCATATCATTCTCCGTCAGTCGGTAAGAACTGTTCATGATTGTGGCATCACAATGATTAAAATATTGATATAAAAGAAAGAGGTAGGTTTTCCGTGATTTATATTGACCGACATTGCCATAAGTATTAATCTGATCAGCATAAGAAATGGTATCAGATGCGGTAATGGTTTGCTTTCGGAAGTCGCCTTCTTGTTTAGACACAAAATCATTGACCATCTGGAGAGGCATTATTTTCTCTCCTTTTTTTTGAATGTACAAACCGACATATTGATCACAATCAAATTTCATCAGGGTAATGCTATCCGTTTTTGCTAAATACCTCAAAAAATAAGTGCCATTCACTTCATCCAATAAATTTTTGAAATGAATGGCTTGAGATTCAAAAAACCTATCAGGCGACAGCCACACAGCCTTCGCCACCGTCGGCTTCAAGACCAAATCTTCACCATTTTGAGATTTGAATCGTATTTCTTTACTCATTTTCGAGTAAGCGTTGAGGAGGACTGTTCCTCTGATAGTATCGCCTTTGAGTGAAACATAATACCCATCTATATACTTTTGAGCATTCAATGAGCCTCCAACGAAAGCAATAACCAACAGCAACAAGACTTTTTTAAATTTAAGCATATTGAATTTATATTTATTGATGGATTTTTTGGTTTTATACTGAGGGGGTCACCGCATAATAGTGACATCTCCACTTTCTACTACTTTTTTATAGGGTTGACCTTTATCAATGAGGGTATTGTATTCTACTACCCAAGCATAGACATCTTCGGAACATTTTTCACCTTTGTAAGTGCCATTCCATTGCTCATTGATATCAGTGGTGGTGAAAATACGATTGCCGAAGCGGTTAAAAATAGAGAGTTTATAGTTTTGAATATAGACCACTTTGCAATTAATAAAAGGTTTGAAAGCATCGTTTATGCCATCATCGTTGGGTGAAAAAACGTTGGGTGCGTAGAAATCGCAGTAACAATCTCGAGCAGTCACATGGGTTGAAAATTGAAGTGTACACTGAGGGGTCGTGACGGTCACACTATAATTACCTTTCGTATTGACTTCAATGGATTTCGAAGTTTGACCAGTTGACCATTTATATTGAGCTTTAGCATTGACGGATAAAGTGACAACAGGTCCCCTATCGCAAACCACTGTATCAGCAGGCAAAGGTTTGAATTCTTTTTCAGGAATAACGATGACTTCATCTTGCAAAAGCACACCATCTATGCGGGCTTGTACCCAGTAAGTTCCGGGTTTTGTTACCACTAATTTATTGTTTTCAGAAAAATCACTCCATCTATATGTTGCATCGTAAAAACTAGCATTAAAAATCAAGGGAGCATCAGCACACAAAATGGCAGTATCTGGCAAAGGATCAAATTCAGAAATGACCACATCATCAATGAAAAACATATTGGCAGGATAACCTCCAGTTGGAGGAATACGACCATTTAATTCTACTTTTGTCTTGGTATTATCTCTAAAATTGCCAATAACAAGGTATTTCTCTTGACCTCGTGCATTAAATGAGCCACTGACGCGCAACCAATTCATGGTGTCTTTCAATAATTTACCTTGATTTTCTATCACTGGTTTTTCATCAAAATAAGAGTTAGAATTGCCTTGAATAGAATTGTCAAATGGTGTGGCAACCATCCCAATCGCATCCGTATAGGGCCATTTTATCCAGTCATAGACAGGATAATAAGGTACCACAAAAAATCTGGCAAAATAAGTTTTGTACTGTTTGAGTTCTTCTTTCAATACGGCAGTCATATAGCCTCTGCCGCCATAAACTTCGATACCAGCATATCCTTTCCCACTGTGGGCGAACTGATAACCATCCGAATAGCTCCACGGGTTGGGATTGATAAAAGGGACTTTCATATTGTTTCCAGGCGGAAATCCCAAGGGAAAACACTCATTGAAGGGCAGTCCAAAACCCGTAAATTTCCAATCGTACAATTTTTTTGTAGCACACTCCACCGAATCAAAACCGCCATTGGGTACAAGATTGATTTGTGAATAACTATATTGAAGCATAAAAAGGAAAAAGAGAGTTAGCCCGTAAATTTTTTTCATGGTGTTTGAATAATTATTACATTATAAGTTGTATATAATTTCCTCAAAAATACAAAAATTAGACAACACTTAAAAAATATACGCTCATCTGTCTGTTTTTGGAAAAGAGATATTACTTTTGACTAAATATTGAACACATAAGACACTCAAATATGCGCCAAAGTTCAATTGATGTTGCGCACATTTTTTATCCCAACAATTTTCAACAATTCTTTTATCCTCTAAACAATAATAATGTATGAAAATTAAAATAAACTCCAAAAGCCTTATGTTTCTGGCTTTGTTCACAGCATTGAGTAGTTCCATGTTTTCTCAACGAATGATTTCTGGTATTGTCAAGGATGCTGAAACCAATGAACCTTTGGTGGGTGCTACTATAATTGTGAAAGGAGCAGACCAGAGTATTTTGACAAATACTGAGGGGAGATACACCCTTCAAATGCCGACTGATATAAAAGAAATGACCGTATCGTTTAAAGGTTACGGCTATAAAACGGTGCTTATATCTGATAGTGATGTAGTGGATGTGAGTTTGAAAACCGAGGTGCTGATAGCTGTTGGTTATGGTTCAATCAAGCAAACAGAATTAACAAGTTCTGTGGGTTCTCTGAAATCTGCTGATTTTAATCAAGGCAATATTTCAAACCCTATACAATTATTGCAAGGCAAAATCGCTGGATTGGTGGTCGCTACGCCTGATGGTGGAAACCCGAATGCCAAAGCGCAAATTAGAGTGAGAGGTATATCTACTTTTAACACCCTTCCAACGCCTCTCATTATTGTTGATGGTATTCCCAATGTGCCTTTGAGTCTTGTTGACCCGAATGATATTGAGTCATTTGATGTTTTACGCGATGGTTCGGCGGCGGCTATTTATGGTGTGCAGGCATCAAGTGGTGTCATTATAATTACGACGAAAAAAGGTTCATCGAAAAAAACAACCGTGAATTATAGGGTGCAATTGACAAGTGAACACTTGGCGCGTACGCCAAAAGCGATGACCGCCGCAGAGTATAAAACCGCCAACTTAGCTGCAGGCAACTCTCTTCAATCTTTTGACAAAGGGGCTTCTACAAATTGGTATAAAGAGGTCACGCGCACTGCCCTCTCTCAAGTCCATAATTTATCATTGAATGGTGGATTGGGTAAAGGCGGATACAGTGCTTCATTGAATTGGCGCAATCAAGAGGGCATCGCTTATGATGGTTATAAGCAATTGAATGCGCGGATTAATTTGGAGCAAAGAGCATTTAATGACCAATTGAATTTGAACTTCAATTTCGCTACAACCAATCAAGATCAAAATTTTGTCATCAGTGAAGTCATCGATCAGGCTACTAAATATAATCCAACAGCACCCGTTAGATTTGAGAATCCAACTACAGCCGATGCTATAAAATATGGCGGATACTACCAAAACATTGGCGGTTTTGACCAGTACAATCCAAAAGCCATCCAAGACCAACTCTCAAATAAGAGCACTCATAAATTATATACGCTTTCAGCAAAAGCAGAATTAGACATCATCAAAAATTTGAAATGGACATCTACTTATGCTTTGACAAAAGAAAATGAATTAAATAATCGATATACAAGCCGTCGCTCATTCTATGGTGCAGGCGTAGATCGTAGTGGTATCGCTACTCGTAATGCATTCGACAAAAATGTAAATTTTTTCAACTCTTATTTGAATTACAAGAAAGATTTAGGTCAATCTAATTTGAATTTGACAGCAGGTTATGAATATCAACGCATTATCAATCAAGAATTTGGTTTATCTGCTTCAGGCTTTTTGACAGACGCTATTGGCAGCAATAATATCGGAACAGCTTCAGATTTTAACAAAGCAGGTAAAGTAGTCGGTAGTAGTTATAAAAGTGGTGAGCGCATTATCTCCTTCTTCGGTCGTGCTCAATTCAACCTCTATGATATGGCTTCAGTCAGTGCCACCGTGCGCCGTGATGGTTCATCAAAATTGGCAGAGGGTAATCAATGGGGTATTTTCCCAGCGGTCAGTGCTTCTCTTTACTTAAACAAATTGTTGAAATTAACGGCTTTTGACCAGTTAATACTGAGGGGGGGCTATGGTATCACAGGTGCTTTACCGATTGAACGCTATGAAACTTTGACGGGTTATATTATTGGTCGAGATAGTTCAATCAATTCTCAGCGTATTCCCAACGTCAATTTGACTTGGGAGAAAAAAGGCGAGGTCAATATAGGTCTTGACTTCTTGACTCTTAACAACCGTTTAAGTGGTTCACTTGATTTTTTCAATAGAAAAATAACAGATTTATTTCAACGATATAATGTTCCTCCAGGAGTCTTTGAATTCCAGAGTTTATTGGTTAATGCTGGCGAGTTGAATACAAAAGGATTTGATTTCAATATGGCTTATGATGTTTTAAAAAATAAAAAATTGAAATGGCAGACGAGTCTTGTTTTGAGTCATTTTTCTTCAAAATTAGTGTCTTTAACTACTAAAGATGGCATATTGCCCATCATTAAAAAGTATTCTACAGCCAACCCAGGTTCTCCATGTTTTTGTTCTACTGCCTATAGTCTCGTTCAAGAAGGAGAGGCAGTCGGTAACTTTTGGACTTATCAATTTGTGCGAGCTGATGCAACAAAAGGTATTATAATTAGAAATGTAAAAGGTGAAGAGATACGGTATGATCAAGGATTAGATGCCGATAAAGTCATATTTGGCAACGGTTTACCTAAAGCTATTTTAGGCTGGACTAACTCACTCAACTATGGCAATTTTGATTTCACGTTCTTCTTGCGTGGTGCATGGGGTCATAAAATCGTGAATGAGTTTCGTATATTTTATGAAAATGCTAACGGTGGTTCTTTGAAAAGCTATAATCGGGTTTTAACAAAATATTGGGACGCTAATATTAAAGATGCCACTTACTCCACCTACCAAATTGAAAAAGGCGATTTCATCCGTTTTGATAATTTTACTCTTGGTTATAATCTTCTACTCCGTCATGCTGGAGCATTCAACAAAGTGAGAGTGTTTTTAAGTGCTAATAATATCGCTACTATCACGGCTTACACTGGTATTAATCCAGAATTGCGTTTCGTAGATGGTAACATTGAAGATGGCGGAAGTGGGAGTAGTAACAATCCTAAATTTTATAGCAAAAGCAATGCATTTGCACCAGGTATTGAAAGAAGAAGCAACTATTTTACCACGCGCTCATTTACTTTTGGTGCTCATTTTGGATTTTAGAGGGCTTATACCCCTCAGTATTTCTACTCTCTTTTTCTACAAAAATGTTCGACAAGAATAGAATACTGGTGTAGAACATGAGTTCAAACTCATGGAACAACGGTTCAAACTCACACAACATAGGTTTAAACTCATACAACAATGGCTCAATTCATACAACATAGGTTTAAACTCATACAACATAGGTTCAAACTCACACAACAAAAACCTATTGTTGTTGAACATTGGTTCAAAATCATAAAACAATAGTTCACAGTCGTTCAACAATAACTCATTCTTGTTGAACAATGGTTTACTGTTGTTGACCAATAGGCTTATAAACCAACAACTTATCATTGTTTTGAACTACAAAGAATACCTCTTTATCGCCTACTTTCACTTTAGCAATATCCCGTACTTGCCCTCTGATTTTAAAACCTGATTGACGGAAAGGTATTGGGTCGAAGCCGCCTTTGCTGTCCCCCCTCAGTATCAAACCATAATTGGCATCCATGCGCCCGATTTCAGGTTTCGCTTCAAAGAAATTACCGCCGATGAACAAATCTGTCGTCCCGTTTTTATCAAAATCATTGGCTAAAATGCCATAGGTCGGGGATAATTGTGCTTCAAAAGGGAGAGGCTTGAAGGTAAAAGTGCCGTTGCCGTTGTTCATCACCACGCCCGTTTCTATGGTGTGCACCTCATATTTCAAGGCTTTACTCAATTGTTCGGCAGTGAGGACTTGCTGAATGGTTTGGTCGGCATATTTTTTATATTCCAAGTATTTTTTCTTCATAATCGGCATCTGAGAGGATAAATCATGCCGCAATACACACGGGTAGAGCTTATCGCCTTCATATGTGCATATCAACTGCTCCTGCGAACCATTCCCATCAAAATCACTGTAATACATCGTCAATGGATACTGAGGGGTAGCTCTAAAACGGCTATTTGAGCCTAAATTACCGACCACAAAATCCATATCGCCGTCTTTATCAATGTCCACAGGTTTTATGACATTCCAAAGACCATTTGTTTTTTCTAAGCCATCCGTCTTTGTCATATTGGTCAATTTTCCACCATCATTTCTAAAAACAGAAACAGGCGTCCACTCGCCAACAATCACCAAATCCAAATCTTTATCGCTATCAATATCTGTCCAAACGGCATCGGTTATCATGCCTAACTGCCTGAGTTCGGGGGCTACTTCATTCGTACCACCTTTGAAATGCCCTTGACCGTCGTTGATTAAAATAAAACCACCGACTGGTTTGCCATAAAAATTAGGATATAAACGCCCGCCTACAAACAAATCGAGGTCACCATCCCCATCAATATCTGCTGCCCGAATGACGGACGTTGCAAAGTCTTTATCACTAAATGCTTGTACATCGCGCTTAAAATGCCCTTTTCCATCATTTTTATAAAGTCTATCACCCAACACGCGCCCATCACTACCACCCGAAGCCACAATGAGGTCGAGGTCTTTATCGCCATCCACATCTGCGAAAATGCAACCGACATCTTCCGCTTGGCTATCCGTTTCAAAGTCAGCTTGTACTGAGGGGGTAAACTTTCCTTTCGTTTGCAGAAATAATTGCCCTGCTTGACCAATAGCACCACCGAGATAAAAATCGTCAGCACCATCCCCATTTACATCGCCCACAGCGATACGCGGACCTTCAGTAGAGTGCATTAAAAATATCAATCGTTCATAATTGAAATCCGAAAACTCATTTTCCCGATGAAAAGCATTGACATACTGAGGGGTTACGTTTTGGAAGCCCAAGCCCAAGCCCCCCCCGCCCCCAAAGGGGGTGCTTGCACTCGCAGACTCCCCCTTTGGGGGCGGGGGGGGCTTGGGGCTTGCATCTTTTTCATCCAAAGTCAAAATTTGATTGGTTTTTACATTATTCAAAACCAGTCTTTTATTATTAGGGAAATCCACAATGATAGTATCCACTTTAGCCAAATTGCCCAAACCCAGATGCGGGCGATAATCCACCGACGATTGAAACCCACGCATAGGCATTTGCTCTACATAAAATGTTTTGCCTTGATTTTTAACCGTAATCTTCGAGCCGAGGGCAAAAGGGTTTTTACCCTCCCCCCTCAGTACAAAAGTCAAATAATGGTTGTCTTTCAATTGCTTATCGGCTTCATTGCGATAAACAAAAGCCTCCATATTGACATTATTGACGATTAAATCCAAATCACCATCATTATCCAAATCTGCATAAGCCGCACCATTACTAAAACTCGGTTCGTCTAAACCCCAATCCTTTGCTTTATTCGTGAAGGTCAGACCCTTGCCACCTTGCTGAGAGGCATCACCATTATTCTTGAAAGCATAATTCGGAAGAGCTTCGGACGGAATAGCATCAATCAGTTTTTTCCAATCCACACCCTCACTCGAAATGACCGACCGTTTGGTGTTGTCATCTGAAATAAATTGTATGAAATCTTGATCTGTTAGCTCTTGAAATATACCGTTAGTGACGTAAATATCTTTCCAACCGTCATTGTCCAAATCTGCCATGAGCGCGCCCCAACTCCAGTCAGTAGCACCAACGCCTGATGAGAAAGCTGTTTCGCTGAATGTATTATCACCATTATTTATTTGTAAAGCATTGTGCGTGAACTGATTGTAATAACCATTGGCTTTATAATTTTGATAACGATTCCAATCATCGAAAGTGGTTTTGGTTTTCAAACGCCGATTGCTATCAGGCAACATCTCCGTATTAAAAATATCGGGCTGTCCGTCATTATTTATATCAGCCAAATCAGCACCCATTGAAGCCGCTCCACAATGCCCAAATTGATTTTCAAAATCCTCTTTGAAAGTCCCATTTTTTTGATTGATGTAGAGATAATCTCTTTCAAAAAAATCATTGCAGACATAAATATCCTCCCAACCGTCTTTGTCAATATCGCCAACCATAACACCCAAACCGAAGGCTTGAACGCTGCCATAAATACCTGCTTGAGCCGAAACATCCGTAAAGCCCCCCTTTCGTCCTCCCGAAGATGAGAAACTTGGCAGTCCATCATTTCTAAATAATTTATGCCCACCAAGAGAATCTCTTGTATTCCGCAGATTTTTTTGAAGATTAAAACTGCCAATAGCTCTAAAAGAATTATTCAATAGATAGCAATCCAAATCGCCATCTTTATCATAATCAAAAAATGCCGCGTGGGTGGAAAGCCCTTTATCATCCAAACCATATTCATGCGCTTTCTCTTCAAATTGTAGATTCCCCTTATTTATAAACAGCTCATTCTCACGAGTGCCGCCCTTTATATCACCTGAGTTGCAAACATAAATATCCAATAAACCATCGCCGTTGATGTCCGCCATCGTCACGCCAGTTGCCCACGATTTTGTCCCTGCCACGCCAGCTTTTTCAGTAATATCTTCAAATTGCATGTTGCCTTTATTCAAGTACAATTTGTTGTGGTGCATATTGGAAGACATATACACATCGGGCAAACCATCATTGTTGATATCGCCAATAGCCACGCCGCCGCCGTTGTAGAAATTGCGGTATTTATAAATGTTAAAATCTTTATCGTAATCCAACTTATTGATAAACTTAATGCCCGTTTTATCTGAGGGCATTTTTGTAAAAAGTGTATGGGGCAAAGCTTCAGAATCGCCTTTCTTACAAGATATTCCTAACATAATTGCCGCAAGCAGCCATAAAAAATAATATTTTGAGTGCATTTTTGCTCTTTTAAGTAATTGAACGTAAATAATCGCTGTTATTTTGACTAACTCCACCTTTGAAGGTGGAGGTCTAAGTATCAAGTAGTAGAAGGCTTTAGCCGCCCACTTTTGTATAATATAAAGTGAATGGCTAAAGCCAAAACAGAGCTTTTTAGCTTGCCTCCACGATAAATCGTGGAGTTAGTCATTAACAGCGTTTATTTTGATTCAACTACTTACTTATAACCTAATCAATATTTAAATACGCGCATCTTATCATTATTCATAGATGATAAAACCATCGATTCTTTTCCTTTTTTCAAAATAAGCAAATCCCGAACTTCGCCCGATACTTTAAAACCTGAGTTTTTAACTGCTTGAAAATCGCCTTTGCCATCCCCCCTCAGTAATAAGCCGTAGCTCGACATATAAGTGCCCACTTCAGGTTTTGAACGACTGAGATTACCACCCAATAGTATATCCATTTTACCATCTTTGTCAAAATCGTCTATTGCCAAACCATAAACAGGGGCTAATTGGGCTTCCATTGGTAAGGCTTTTATGTCAAATTGCCCATTGCCTTTATTGATTAAAATAGAGGTTTGTAAATCAAAAGCAGCGTATTCCAAAGCATTTTTGAGCTTTTCAGGTGTAAAAATATCGTTTATCGTTTGTTCTTTATAGTTTTTAAAATAGAGATATTTCTTTTTTAAAATAGGCATTTGAGAAACCAAATCTTGCCGCAACACCATCGGGTAGGATTTACCCTCATTAAAACTACAAATAATTGGTTCTGTTGAACCATTTCCATCAAAATCATTGACGTACATACTGAGGGGGTGCTGTTCATCAGCTTTAAAGCGGCTATTCATACCATGATTGCCCACTACAAAATCCACCAAACCATCGCCGTTCAAATCAGCCGCTTTGACTACGTTCCACCAGCCATTTGTTTTATCCAAATGGCTTTCTTTGGTGATATTGGTCAATTTTGAGCCATCATTTCTAAAAATACTGAGGGGTATCCATTCGCCCGTGACGATTAAGTCCGCATCTTTATCGCCATCTATGTCCGCCCATGTAGCCGAGCAAATCATACCGAGCGATTTCAGTTCGGGACAAAGTTCGGATGTTACGCCCGTAAAATGCCCTTGTCCATCATTTTTTAATAAAAAACCGCCGGCGGGTTTACCATAACTGCCCGGTATCTGGCGCATCCCAACGAAAAGGTCTTGGTCACCATCGCCATCAAAATCGGCAGCCGTAGCGCAAGCTGTTGGAAATGGTTTAGAGCTGAACGCTTGATTATCAAGGAAAAAATTGCCTTTTCCATCATTTTTATACAATCTATCGGATAAATAATCTGTATTGTAACCACCTGCGCCTACCATTAAATCTAAATCACCATCTTTATCCGCATCAAAAAATAGCACGGCGGTGGCTTCATACATTTTATCTTTTTCAAAAACATTTTCGTTGGATTTTTTAAAAGTATTATTAGATTGTTGCAACCACAATTCGCCAGCTGTACCTGCTCCATTACCGATAAAAACATCCTCTAAACCATCGCCGTTCACATCTCCTTTCGTCATTTTTGGACCTTCGGCAATGGGCATTTGAAAGAGCAATCGTTCAATATCAAAAGCATTGAACTCAAGTTCGGTGTGTTTGAAATTTAAAATATTTTCACTGTTTAACTCTTTGAAAATCAAAACTTTATCATGACCCATTGCCCACGGCTCATTGCCAATAGAGAACTCATTTTCCTTAATGGTTAATATTTGATTGGTCGTGATATTTTTTAAAACGGCTTTTTTACCGCTTGGGAAAATAGCGACCACTGAATCCGCTTGCGGTGTATTGCCCAAGCCAAAAACGAGCCTCGAATCCACAGTAGATTCAAAACCTCGCATGGGCGCGACTTCATTGTAAAACTGCTTGCCCTGTGCATAAATAGTGACTTGTGTGCCGAGTCCAAAAGTATTAGCCCCCTCTCCTCTCAGTACAACGGTCAAATAATGGTTGTCTTTTTTCAATTCATTCGCTTCATTTCGATAAACAAAAGCGGGCATATTGACATTATTAATCACCAAATCTAAATCTCCATCATTGTCCAAATCTGCATACGCTGAACCATTGCTAAAGCTGGGTTCAGCCAATCCCCATTCAGTGGCTTGATTGGTAAAAGTAACAGGCGCACCTTCGGTTGTAGATGATAAACCGTTATTATGGAAAGCAACATTGGATAATTTTTCAGAAGGAATCGTATCTATCAACGCTTTGATGCCGCCGCCTTGACGGTTCAGAATAGCCCGAACATTATTAGGGTCGGACATAAAACTCACGTAATCTTGATCAAAAAGGTCTTTATAAATGCCATTGGCGACGAAAATATCTTTGAAACCATCATTATCCAAATCTGCAATTAAAGCACCCCAACTCCAATCCGTTGCATTCACGCCTGCCATGCGACCTATTTCACTAAAAGAAAGCCCCCCTTGCCCTCCAAAAGAAGGGGAATTGCCATTATTAAGTTGTAATACATTTCGGGGAAATTGATAGTGATAGCCGTTTTTGACATTCATTTGATATTTATTCCACGAATCAAAAGTGGCTTTAGTTTTCAATCGAGCCTCCGTAAATGGGAGCATTTCGGTGACGAATATTTCAGGGAAGCCATCATTATTAATATCTGCCATATCAGCACCCATTGAACCCATGCTCAGTTCGGGTATTGTTCGCTCGACCCCCTCAGTAAAAGTGCCATTTTTGTTGTTCAAATAGAGATAATCTTTTTCAAAAAAATCATTGGACACATATATATCCTGCCAGCCATCCCGATTCACATCGCCAATTGTGACGCCCAAGCCAAAGCCAATGCTGCTGCCATAAATACCCGCTTTTTCGCTGATATTGGTAAAATGTCCCTTATCATTTCTATAAAGTGTATTGCCACCAAGCGTATCGCGGATGTTTCGCAAATTAGAATTTCTATCGTAATTGGCTACCGAACGAAAGGAATTATTGAGTAAATAACAATCTAAATCACCATCTTTATCAAAATCGAAGAAGGCAGCGTGAGTAGAAAGCCCTTCATTATCAAGACCATATTCTTTAGATTTTTCTGTGAAAGTGATGTCCCCTTGTCCGCCCGAGAGGGAAGTTCCGTTGTTGATAAACAGTTCATTGTGCCGCACGCCTTCGCTCGTGGGTTTGCCAGATTTACAAACATAAATGTCTAAAAGTCCATCCCCATTCACGTCTGCCATCGCCACGCCTGTTGCCCATACGCCTTTGCAAGCGACGCCTGCTTTTTCAGTAATATCTTCAAATTTGAAATTGCCTTTATTAAGATAGAGCTTGCTCGGTTGCATATTCCCACAAAAAAATATATCCACCAAGCCATCATTGTTCACATCGCCTAAGCCTACGCCGCCACCGTTGTAAAAGCTGCGGTAGGTATAGCAGTTGAAATCTTCGGTATAATCTACTTGATTAATGAAATCAATACCCGTTTCGCTTGCAGGGAGCAAAGTGAAAAGTGTTTTTTCTTTCTTTGAACAATTTGTTAAAAAAAGAAAAAAGAAAAGAAATAGTGTGCTATTGAAAATCAGATAGCGTTTGCTCATGTCTTATTTTATATCCTTATTTTATAATGGTCAAATTGCCAGATTCGACATAATTTTCAGTTCGACTACCAATTTTAATGTCATAATCCAATACCCAGACAAATAAGTCCCCTGACTGAGGGGATTGTTTGAAGTACCCATCCCACCCGATATCTAAATCTTTTGTTTGAAAGACTCGACTGCCCCAACGATTAAATATACTGAAATTAAGTCTGCTGACAACAGCATCACTGCATTTCCAAAAGGGCTTAATGAGATCATTGATACCATTGCCATCGGGAGAAAATGTATTCGGGACAAAGACATCACAAAAGCAATTTTTTATTTTGACGATAAAACTGAGTTCCTTTTTTTTACAGGCTTCATTGATTGTCAAACCATATTTTCCTTGAGTATTGACTTTTATCGTCGGTGTTTTTTCGCCCGTAGTCCATTGATAGCCAAATACATTTTCCTGTTTTTTCCTTTCATGATAAATAGTCCCATTCAATGTGATGGCAGAATCTCTACACATAAAATCTTTGAGTTCCAAGTTTTCTAAAACGCCATCCTCTGATTGTTCTAACTCAACGTCGTCAATAAAAAAAGGTAGTTGTCGAAAAGCATTGGTGATGGTCACTGACAGGAAAGGTGGACGATAGGAGTTAGCCGTATCTTTATTATTGTCACAGGCTATCGAAAGGTAGGAATCTTTGTATCCAAAGCCAATATATTTTTCATTGCCTTTGGCTTTAAAACAACACTCAAATCTCACCCAAGAGGTATCATATTTTTCTATAATGTTCCATGTATATGCAGCTGGCTGCCGAACGGGTCCAACAATAGTATCAAGCGGTTTATTATCGAAAGTAAAAAGACTGACTTTTTGGTTGTAAGTTAGCCACCAACAGCCCACATTATTTTTAGAACCTACTTTTAACCAAAACGAGCATCTGTAAGATTTATCTTTTTTAAGCGGTGCTTTGAGTGGCGTATAAATAAACATGGCTACTATGCTTCCCATACCATCGCCATTGTGCGTATCGTAGTAACCCCATCCGGTATTTGGAACATTACCGCTACATTTGTGGTAAAGCAAACCGTATTGAGTATAGTTACCTGGCTCTTTATCGTGAGAACCAGCTTGTTTCCAATGGGTTAGGCTATCAAACTCATAGAGTTTAGGGCATCCATTGAGCATTTCAAACCCCGGGTCGGGAATAAGATTTTGCGCGACCAAACCTCTACCAATGAAAACCATAATTATCCAAAGTAACCGAATTCGCATCTTAACAGTAGGTTTTAAAGATGAAAATAAGATAAATTTACAGTTTATATCCTGTTCAAAACTAACACGTTTCAGTATTATTTTCAATCAAAGATAAATATAATTTAGTGTTTCAACTTTAGAATATCCGATTAAATACTGAGGGGGTATTGGAAGCAAACTTAGCTGAAATTTATTGATTGGTCAAATCAGTAAATGTGACCAATACCTCACTTTCACTTTCAGTAATGAGCGTTATCGTTATTCTTTTATTGCCATCCACTTTTACAATGCCTTTACCACCTTTTGGCAACGGTGCTACAAAAAAGCCACCACCATACCATTTCTCCATGAGTTTCTGTACTTCCAAGATGAGTTTATTGGATTGTAGATGCTCATTCCAAGGTGCCCATGCTTTATAATGAAAACGGACAGGCATCTCGTTGATTTTATCATTTTTGTAAGTTGGATAAAAATCCATTTCAGCTTCATAATTCAATTCTCCTTTATTGAGTTGATAGGCGGCAGCCGTATTACCTGCGGCTTCACGCAGAATGCCTTTTTTATTCAAATCCCAGCAAACAGCATAAAATTCTTTAGCGGTCATACCTAAATACAAACCTAAAAATAGGCTATCGCTACGCACACCTTTGGCTAATTCTTGTTTTTCTACTTC
>JAYTUY010000180.1:0-5016 GCA_043744275.1 Saprospiraceae bacterium | reverse complement strand
CGTTTCGGCGGTAGTGCCTAATGAGAAATTCGTCTTGTGTATTCCTACATTTGGATTGGATTGGGGTAAAAAAGGGCAATTGAGCAAAGAATTGACTTATAAAATGGCTATTTCTGTGGCTAAAGAAGCAGACGCTCGGATTAAATTTAATAGCACCACTTACAACCTCGAATTTGAATACAGTGATGATGATAAGGTGCCGCATAAAGTCTTTTTTACAGATGCTGCTACCAATTTTAATGCTATCAGAGCGGTTGATAATTTTGGATGGCGGGGCGTGTGTATGTGGCGATTGGGCGCAGAGGATTCGCGTGTATGGGAGTTTTATAAAAAGGATTTGAGCCTTAATGCTTTAAAAAGGGGCAGTTTTGATGCTAAAACATTGAGTACAACGATACCGTCGGATGACGTGACATATGTCGGCTACGGTGAAGTTATGGATATTTTGACGGAGCCTAAACCAGGGTCTATCCGTTTTCAATACGATTCTATTTATCATGTTATTTCAGAAGAATATTATTTGGAATTGCCGACTTCTTATGTGGTTCAACGATATGGTAAATCGGACGAAAAGAAATTAGTCCTTACTTTTGATGATGGACCCGATGAGAAATACACGCCACAGGTTTTGGATATTTTGAAAAAAGAGCATGTGCCAGGCGCATTTTTCTTAATAGGCGGTTTGATGGAAAAAAATCCTGATATTACAAAACGGATTTTTAATGAAGGTCATGAGATTGGCAACCATACTTTTACCCATCCTGACATTAATAAGATATGGGATTTTTCAGCACAATTGGAATTAATACGCACTCGCCGAAGTATTGAGAGTTTGACTGGCAGCTCAACACTGCTTTTTCGTCCGCCTTACAACCCTTACCCTGAACCACGCAAGCGAGAGGAATTGCAGGCATTTATATTGGCTCGTGAGCACAATTATTTGACGGTGAATGAAAGTATAGACCCGCTCGATTGGAAAGCAGGCATGACTGCCGATTCTATTTTTAATCGTGTGGTGAGAAAAGTGGATAGTAGTTATGGACATATTATTCTCCTCCACGATGCAGGTGGAAAGCGCGAAGCGACAGTGGAAGCCTTGCCGCGTATTATTCAGCATTTTAAAAAACGGGGTTTTCAATTTGTCTCTATTGCTGATTTAATGGGTAAAAAACGGGCTGATTTGATGCCTGTTGTAGAAAAAGACCAAAAGGCATTGGTGCAATTGAATAGAGGCATTATGGATTTTAGCAACTGGATAACGACCAGTTTGGATTGGATTTTCTATTTAGCGGTGTATTTAGCCATCTTTAGGGTGTCTTTTATTTTCTATTTTGCTATGAAACAAAAATGGCAGGATGATAAAGAAACCTTACCCGATTTTACACCCCCCCTCAGTATTATAGTGCCTGCGTACAATGAAGAGATGGGTGCGACAAGTACAATTGCCAGTCTTTTGAATCAAAATTATCCCAATTTTGAAGTGGTATTTGTGGATGATGGTTCAAAGGATAAAACATTTGAAAACGTCAAAGCGGCTTATGGCGATCACCCTCAAGTGCAAGTGTTGACTAAGCCAAATGGTGGTAAAGCCTCTGCTTTGAATTTTGGATTAAAGAAATGTAAAAGCGATTTTGTTGTCTGTATTGACGCTGATACACAGCTTGACCCGAATGCTATTCGTGAAATAGCGAAGCCTTTTGCTGACCCTAAAGTCGGGGCAGTAGCAGGCAATGTGAAAGTGGGCAATCAAGTCAATTGGCTCACTAAATGGCAAAGCATCGAATATATTACGGCTCAAAACTTTGACCGCATGGCATTTGCTTATTTGAATTGTATTACGGTTGTGCCAGGGGCGATTGGTGCATTTAGGCGCAAGGCAATTGGTGCAGTGGGTTGGTATGAGACGGATACGTTGGCAGAAGATTGTGATTTGACGATGCGCATTATTCGCAAAGGTTATAGAGTTGCTCAAAATAATAATTCAATTGCTATCACAGAATCTCCTGAAACCTTGAAACAGTTTTTGAAGCAACGTTTCCGTTGGACTTTTGGCGTTATGCAAGCATTTTGGAAGAGCAAACACGTTCTTTTCAATAAACGTTATGGCTCGCTTGGTTGGGTAGCCTTGCCGAATATCTTGATTTTTGGGATGATTTTGCCCATTTTTGCACCGATTGCTGATTTGGTTTTGTTGCTTTCAGTCATATCTTCTGGGATTAAAGCGATTGTAGAGGTAACTAATTCGCCGATTGCGCCTATTAGTTTTTATGAGCAATATCATACTTTGATTTTATATTTAGCATTTATGAGTATTGATTTATTGGTGTCTGGTGTAGCCCTAAAGATTCAGAAAGAACCGTTGCGGCAACTGTGGCTACTATTCCCACAAAGGCTCGTTTATCGCCCTTTGATGTATTATGTTTTGTTTAAATCATACATCAAAGCATTGAAAGGAGAGCTAATGGGTTGGGGTGTTTTGAAACGGACGGGTAGTATTGGGCAAGTGGTTGTCAAACAGCCGATGCCAACTATCACACAAGCCGATATTGAATTGAATAAAATCCCCTCAGTAGGATAAATTTTGGGTTCATGTCCCGCTTTTCGGAGCGGGACATTTTTAGCGTTTATGACTGCACACATTTAAAAGATATTTTATAATGCCTCATTGTGTATGATTGAGGCGGCTAAAATTTAGAGACTATGAACAAATTTAATATTACACTTGCTATTTTCTTTTTGGGTATTTTCATATATACCCCCCTCAGTAGTCAGACGCCTACGGCGAGTTTTGCTACTTGGAAAGACAATAAAAAAGCCGCTTACTCTATCATACACGACGATTATAGCGACTATGTCACTGGCATTTTTCAATATGCCGATCCGATTGCTACGGCACGGGGCATTAAATTATGCTTCGGAGCTATCACAAGTGCTTGCGGTCCTTTAGAATGGGCGAATGCAAAGACCATGATGTCGCACGGGCATGAGTGTATCAACCATTCACATAATCACCTCTGCGGAGGTACGGCTGGACAATGTTCGGGTTTGGCAACTTATGGGTCTGCCAATTTTGCTACGGAATTAGATTTTTCTACTCAACTCATAGAAATTAATACAGGCGTTCGTCCACGTTTTTTCATTCACCCTTATGATGCATCTTCGGGTGCTATTATCAATTATCTAACAGGTTTAGGCTACTTAGGTAGCCGTGCTGGAACTCAATTAACAACCAATTCGAGTACTTTTACTGATTTTATGCACTTGAATTTTTATGTGTATGATGGGACTGCTGCGGCTCTTACAAGCCTTAATACGGCTGTTAATGCGGCTATTTCATCAGGTGGATATGCCGTTCGAGAGTTTCATGGTATCGATGATGGCTCGTGGTCGGCTATGACTGCGGCGAATTATACCAGCCATTTGGATTATGTCAAAACTAAAATGGATGACGGTTCTATTTGGTCGGCTACTCCTACTGAAGCCATTACTTATAAAATGCAGCGCGATGCTTTTCAACCCGTTGTGGCTTATACAGCGGCTACTGGAATAATTAATGTCACCTTTAATTCGCTGAAAATTATTGACCCCTCAGTATTGAGGACACCGGTGACTGTGAATGTTAATTTAAATGGCATTGCAGGCTCTTATAGTGTTCAGCAAAATAATTCTAATGTTGCTTCTACACGTGTAGGAAATATTATTTCATTCAATATTTATCCAAATCAAGGGGCTATTACTTTAAAATGTACTGATTGTGCACCCGCGCAACCATCGAATATACTTAATTTAACAGGAACCCCTCAAATTAATGCTGCGCTTTTAAATTGGTCAAATCCTGTCTCTAATTTTGATGAAGTGTTAATAGTAGCCAAACCAGCAACAGGTTTTACAACTATTCCCGTCGGTACGACTTATGCCAGCGACGCTAATTTTACAGGAGCTGGAACAGCCTTTGAAGGGGGAAAAGTCGTTTATCGAGGGCTTGGCACGAGTGTAACAGTGACAAATCTAACTGGTGGTACGAGATATTATTTTCGAGCCTATACTCGTTTGGGCACTGTTTGGTCAAGTGGCGTAGAAGTGAATGCAATACCTAATGTCTTAGTAATTCCTCAGCCCAATAATATATTTAATTTAGCAGCAACACCTCAAACCACTGCGGCACTTTTAACTTGGTCAAATCCAATCGCCAATTTTGATGAGGTCATGATTGTGGCAAAGCCGATTGTCGGTTTTACCACTATTCCAAATGGTACATCCTACACTGCCGATGCTAATTTCACAGGCGGCGGTACAACATTTGAATCGGGTAAAGTCATTTATCGAGGAGTTGGAACAACTGTCACCGTAACCAATTTGGTTGGTGGCACTCCTTATTATTTTCGAGCCTATACTCGCTTAGGCAATATTTGGTCAAGTGGTGTAGAAGTGAATGTTATTCCTAACGTTGTGGTCATACCGCAACCCCTCAGTATTTTTAATTTAACAGCCACTCCACAGACCAATGCAGTTGCATTAAATTGGTCAAATCCAACATCTAATTTTGATGAAGTGATGATTGTGGCAAAACCTACTACAGGTTTTACAGCCATTCCGTCAGGTACAACTTATACTGCTGATGCTAATTTTACAGGTGCAGGAACAGCATTTGAAGGGGGTAAAGTGATTTATAGAGGGGCAGCTACGAATGTGACGGTGACAAACCTTGCCGATCGGACGCTCTATTATTTTCGAGCTTATACTCGCTTAGGGAATATCTGGTCGAGTGGTGTAGAAGTGAATGCTATTCCAAATAGTGTCGTCATACCGCAACCCCTCAGTATTTTTAACTTAACAGCCACTCCACAGACCAATGCGGCTGCATTAAATTGGTCAAATCCAACATCTAATTTTGATGAAGTGATGATAGTGGCAAAGCCTACCGCAGGTTTTACGATAATTCCAACAGGTACAGCATATACTGCTGATGCCAATTTTATAGGCGCAGGAACGGCATTTGAAGGTGGAAAAGTGATT
>JAYTUY010000179.1:0-1582 GCA_043744275.1 Saprospiraceae bacterium | reverse complement strand
TTCTCTTTAGCAACGAAGGATTTTTCATTAGCAACGTTGCTGTTTCTAATTTCTCTTCGCGTTCTTTTTTATCTTTTGCTGCACGCTTAGTACTATATGTACTGATAATAGTTCTTCCCTCATACTTAAAGAGGCAATAACGAATGATGATTGGTTCATTATGGCTGTTGTAAGTCCAGGTCTGGGTATAGTTTTCAATATTCAATAAATATTCTTTTACTGCTGCAGGTAATGTCTTTAAGCGTTCACCGATGATAAATTCATAGTTATTTCCTGTAGTTAGCTGAAGATTATTTTTGTTCAACATTCCACGATCGGCAACAACAACAATATCTTTGATATTATACTGGGACTTTAATTGATCCAGGGCTTGAGCAAAAGTGTGACCCTCAAAAAAATTCCCTTTATAAATCCGGTAACCGATCGGTTGTTTGTTACGATCAATTAATAATCCAAACAGGATTTGTGTACTCCCAATTTTACCATCCTTTCCAAATCCTTTTTGTCGTAATGCACCTTCGATCTCTATTTCGCTTTCAAAATAAAAAGTTGTTACATCATAAAAAACCACGTCCAACTCCTGATTAAACAGATCCCGGGAAGGCTGATAAATAAAATTTTGTATTTCTTCACTATACATTGCTAAATAATCAAGAGTGCGATACAAGTGGTGCAGATCTACTTTTTCGATTCCAAGGTATTCCTGTTGGTTGCGAAAATTTTGCAGTTTACTTGAGGGTTGTTGTAACCGTTCCAGCAACATTAGCATCACTGCATTGACAAGGTTGATTTCTAAATCGTGTTTAACCTTAATGCGCTCTAATAATTTATCCAATGAATAACCAGTAAACACTTTGCGAAAAAGCTGGTAATAACCATAGTTGAATCTACCCAATTCCTCGATCGTGCCATTAAGAAGCTCGCGAGGATCACCACCCCCTAATTCGTAAAACTTTAAACCGAAGCGTTGCAATTGTTCAGAAGTGTAATCGCTGACTTTCCCTAAACTATAAACGGTTTCCTGAGTCGGTTTTCCATCCTTACGCTTTGATCGAATGATACGAATGTATTGATCACCATCTTTCTTATCTATTCGTATAAAAGCCATGATGCAAAAGTGCACAGTGAATTCAATTCAAAAAAGAAAACAGGCAAAAAGTTTTCGCACTACACTTTTAGAAAAATAAAATATTTTCTCAATAGAATCAATAGGTTCAGAGGGACAACCTATTCGCAAGTGTCAAACTCAGGAGAATCTACTTTTTACAACACAATTTTCAATAGCAAGGTAATTAAAGTGAAGGGTTATTATTAGTCACCTTTAAACATATTGCCTCGATACCTTGTTCTAAATTACATTCGGATATCTTGCGAAATGTAATTTTTTAACTTTTTCGGTAAGTGTATTCCGTAACTCTTCAAGATTTATTTTTTTTACGGCGGAGATAAAAACACATGTTCCGTCAATTCGTGAAATCCAGCTTCGTTTTAATTCATCCAGAGAAATATTTTCTTTCAATGATGGTGTAAGATCATCTTCTTCTTTAGGTACAAAATGGTAAGCATCGATTTTATTGAAAAC
>JAYTUY010000178.1:0-18781 GCA_043744275.1 Saprospiraceae bacterium | reverse complement strand
TGAGAGTCCTCTGGACTCTTTTGCCAAGGGCATTCCTTCTGCCAAAGGCATTCTATTAGAAGGAAGTGGCTTCAAGATAGAGTCCAGCGGACTCTCACGTTTGTAGAAATAATATTAGTCGTCTTTTAAACGAGTCCAGCGGACTCGCACTTTTCAGAATCAATCAACCCTGCCCTTCGGGGGTTGGGGGGATATTAGAAAATGTCGATTATTAACTTTAACTACTTAACTAACATCCAATTTTAGCATTTTCGCTGCATTTTCCTTCAAAATCAAAGGTTTAACTTCTTCTTTAAACCCTGCCGTTTCAAAATCTTTCATCCACCGTTCGGGCGTTATCAAAGGGAAATCTGTTCCGAAGAGGATTCTGTCTTTCAATTGAGTGTTCGCATATTGCACCAACTGAGGGGGGAAATATTTAGGCGACCAACCCGATAAATCTATATAAACATTGGGCTTGTGCATGGCTACCGACAAAGCTTCATCCTGCCAAGGCCAGCTTGGATGCGCTATGATGATAGGCGAATCAGGGAAATGAATCGCCACATCGTCCAAATGCATCGGGTTAGAATATTCCAAACGCAAGCTGCCACCACCCCGAACGCCACTGCCAAAACCCGAATGTCCCGAGTGAAAAAGCATGGGCAAACCAGCTTCTGCAATCACTTCATACAAGTGAAATGCCATGCGATCATTGGGATAAAACCCTTGAACAGTTGGATGAAATTTAAAACCTTTCACACCAAAATCCTCAATCAATCGCTTGGCTTCTCGTGCACCCATGCGCCCTTTATGCGGGTCAATGCTCGCAAAGGCTATCATAATATCCGAATTTTTCAAGGCTGCTTCAGCCACCTCTTCATTCGGAATCCGCCGACGACCCAATTCAAATTCAGCATCAATGCAAAACATGACGAAGGCAATCTTGCGCTCTCGATAATAATCTGCCGTCTCTTGAATCGTGGGGCGATGTGCCGATTTAAAATATTTAGCAAACGCCACATCAAATTCAGGTCTGTAATCATCATGCGGTTGGCAGCAAGATACCTCTGCATGTGTATGCACATCTATGGCTATGATGTCGTTCAGTTGAATGCTCATTATATTTCTTTTTGAAAAAAAATGTAAAAATACATGTCGGCGATTTCAAGGTCAACAATATATTATGCGAATTACGGGTTCAAAACGCTGAAAGCGTTAAATATGAATAGCCCCGAATGAAATTCGGGTTCGATTATCTCGTTTTTTGTAACCCCGAATGGGGTTAAATGTAAAAATCAAACTTTTTTACATTCAACTCCTTCGGAGTTAACTCAATCTCTACATACGATAACCCGAATTTCATTCGGGGCTATTCATATTCAACACCTTCGGTGTTTTTAACCATTAATTCGCATATATTAATGAATATTAGCCTAAAATCCACTGCTTAGATTTCTATTATTCCATGTCATACTTCTGTCTGTAGCATCTACAATGCCGTTCATACTGCAATCATTTTGATTATAACCTGTCGAGTTTCGCACATTCCAAGCATTGCTTCGGTCAGCCGCATTGATAGTGCCATCAGCATTGACATCACCTGCATATAGTGCGTAAACGCCCGTTGTAACTGTTTTCAGTGCACCTGTAATCGGTAGGGTATTATTGGTAAAATCAAGTGTATTGCCACTTGTTTTCAGGGAAATAGTCGTATTGGTCTTGATTTTTAAATGATTGCGATGCTTTATAGTCACTGTATAATCGCCTTCAATCAATTCTGGAAACCTCAAAACTGAAACGCCATCTACATCCACAATACTACCATTTGATTTCAAAAGTGCCGAACGAGTGTAAATTACTGAGGGGGTCGTTGGGGACGTCAATTCTATGAAAACCCAATCTACGATAGCATTATTGGTGATAATATTTCGTGTTGTGCTTTCGCCACCGCCTCCATTTTGATGTATAAAATTACTCAAACCTGCGAAAGGTTCGGTCAAAGGAATCGTGTTGCTCAAATCTGTTCGCATATTGCCATCACTATATGCACCTTCTAAAAACACTTTCATAGCTATCGGAATATTTTTCAATTTAACATTAAAAACATCAGTTAAGCAATTCAAACCATCTGTCACTGTATAACTACTGTTCATGGTCGGCGTAACAGTAATACTTTGAGTGGTTGCGCTTGTATTCCAAGCATAATTACCTAACCAACTGGCTTTCAAAATTGTCGAATTGCCCGCAGGCAGTACAATATCCGTTGTTTTATTGACATCTTTCATAATGGTAAAATTGTCGGCAATAGTTTGGTCGCGTCTGATAAATTTGGCATCAAGGCGATTACCTTCTATTTCTAAATGCAACATACCACCTTCGTTGAAAGACCAAGGGAGAGCATTGTGCGGATAATTTGCCTGCACACCCCCACTCGCGCCCGATGAACCAGCTACAACATATACCACCCCATGATTGGTACGACCATTGGTTAAATTGTAAGGACAGGAGTTGCCCGAACCATCATATTTACTACTACTGCTGCTTACAACATGTGTATTAATATCAAACTCAGATTCAACACCATAGTGACCCCTCAGTAAATACGACCTTTCATAGTCGTGGCTATGTCCACACAGCACCAAATCAACACCATATCGCTCCAAAATTTTAAGGAGATTAGCTCGAATATTGACAAGCTCCCCCTCAGTATCTGAATTATGGCTGCCCATAGTGTAAGGTGGATGATGCCAATAAAGAATCGTCCATTTTTTATTATTGGCTTCTAAATCTTGTTTTAGCCAAGTGACTTGCGCCCCCGTTGTATCATATAGCCTTGTAGCATTTGGGTTTTCAGTGCCATACGAATCAAGGCTGATAAAATGCACATCTCCTCTATCCCATGAATAATAAGCTTCCGTTCCCGAGGCGACACCACCACATTCAGCCGCCGTTGGCATCGTGAAATTTTGATAATAAGCACCATATCTAACAGATTGGCTTGTACCGTAATAATCATGGTTGCCAGGTGCAGGCATTAAGACATGATTTTTTAAAATACTCGTTTGATAAGGTTGAAAAAAACCTGTTTGATATTCAGCATCCAAACCGCTATTGTAGGCATTATCACCTAATAAAATCATCACTTCACCTGCATTACTGCCCAAATAGTTTTGATAAGCTGCTAAAGTTTGGGTTTGGTAGCCATTATCATTTCTGCCACAATCGCCAAAAACGGCAAAACGCATCTTGCGAGTGGTGTTGGTTGGAGGGGCTGTTGTGAAATAATTGTCTGTTCCAGCTTGTAAAATTTGGTCTGTGCTACCAAAGCGATAATAGTATTTGGTATCGGAGTTTAAGCCTGTAATTCGTATTTCATGCTCGGTGGTCAGCGTGGCGTCGCTCAATACTGAGGGGTATGCTCCGAACGTTGTGCCGATTTCTACCTGAGTATTTTTGGCAATATCCGTTCGCCAGCGTAAAGTGATGGCTGTTTGATTGCCCATATTCAGGTAAGGTCCTCTTATCAAAGTGGCATTGATAGCACTTTCATAAGGTGAAGTGCCTTGTGCAAAAACCGTTAGAGATAAGGCAATGAAAAGAGTTAAAGACAATAACCGCTTCATAATTTTTATTTTTTGTGAAATTTCGGATAGCATTGAGTAATTTTACTCAACGTATTGAGTAATTTAAACCCTACTTCGCCGCCATCCGAATAGATCCATCCAAACGAATCACTTCACCATTCAGCATCACATTTTCGATAATGTGCTTGGCTAAAAACGCATATTCCTCAGGCTTGCCTAAGCGAGATGGGAACGGCACTTGTTGACCAAGTGACGCGCGGACTTCATCGCTCATGCCCATCAGTAAAGGCGTTTCAAAAATGCCTGGGGCAATGACCATTGACCGAATACCTACTCGCGCTAACTCCCTTGCAATGGGCAAATTCATGCCCACAATACCGCCTTTTGAAGCAGAATATGCCGCTTGACCAATTTGACCATCATAAGCAGCGACGGAGGCAGTGGATATAAAAACGCCTCTTTCGCCATCAGCACCCGCTTCATTTTTTTGAATAATATCTGCTGCCAAACGAATGACATTGAATGAACCAATCAAATTAATTTGAATCACTTTTGAAAAAGTGGCTAAAGAATGCACCCCATTTCTACCTAAAACCCGTTCGGCAGGTCCAATCCCAGCGCAATTGATAGCCCCATGCAAACCGCCGAAATGCTCAACCGCAGTATTAAGTGCTGCTTGAACGCTCGCCTCATCTGTCACATCCGTTCGGACAAATTTAGCTCGCTCGCCGAGCATTTTTTCAGCCGCTTGCCCCCCCTCAGTATTCACATCGGCGATGAGTGCAAAACCGCCATTTTCTACAATCATAGTAGCCGTAGCCAAGCCTAAGCCTGATGCGCCACCTGTTACGATAAAAACTTTGTTTTGAATGTGCATTGGAAATTATTTTATTAGTCAACTATTTTTTACTTTTTCTATTTGCCCAATCTGGGAGTTTTATTTTAAAAAATTCAGCATCTAATTCCCGTATTGATTTTGATTTTGACTTTTCGTAGATTACTTTTATCAATTTTGGATAGTGAATTTCTATTTTTTTAACTTGTTTCTGATTATTTAAATGCTTTTCTTCCTCATTAACTAATCCTAAGTTAATTAGAAGCCTTCTATCTAAAATTGGAATCAAGTTTGGAAAATATGAGTGCAATAGAGCTGATAAATAAGAAGATTTAAAACCATCAATACATGTTTCTTCTTTTTTAGATAAAAAAACAAATTCCTCAACAAGTTTTATCAAACTAAAAACTTCATCTTCTTTCAATTTTGAAAGAAATTTGCCGTCAAATGAAGCATCTATTTTGATAAGTACATTTGAATAGGCTTTCAATTTACTATTTATAATGCTTTCTTCTTCATTTATAGTTGCATTCCCTCCTTTGAAATTTGAGATGTACAGAAGGTCTATTAGTGTTAAATCAAATTTCTGTCTCTCAATCTTTTTTTTAATGTAATTACTGTAATTTTCAAGAGCTACACTTGATTTCAACCAATTTGTATGTGCTTTTGCGTCTTTTTCTGCCATGATTTATTTTTTATTTTTATGATTTAATTTATTTTCAATTATGAAGACTTAGAAGGTTTGTTGAACCTGCCCAAGCATATCGTAAAGCATAAGATGCCCCGCCGCCTGGATTATCATATAAATGTCTTTCTACATTTTCACCGCCCATTTTTTCATAAAAACGCCTTGAATCATGGTTGTCTTCATACACCCACAAGTAAAAATGCGAAGTGGGATAATTATCAGCTATCCATTTGGCTGCTTCGTGCATCAATTGTTTACCTATCCCCTGCCCTTTTGACTCAGGTAAAACATGTAAATTATCAATCAACGCACCCCATTTTGCATCGTCATTGCCATAAATGCAGACAAAACCTTTTAGTTCGTCATCTTCAACAGCCACGTAAATAAACTCATTTTCCGCAGGATTGGCAAAGCGGTCTGTCCA
The DNA here is from genome assembly GCA_043744275.1 of Saprospiraceae bacterium. Taxonomy (GTDB): domain Bacteria; phylum Bacteroidota; class Bacteroidia; order Chitinophagales; family Saprospiraceae; genus JAAFJT01. The sequence continues at coordinate 13,268 of JAYTUY010000178.1, read as the reverse complement.
TAATTTTAACCGATTCTCTACAACCTCATTGTCTAAAAATTCATCAGACAAAATGCCCCTGTAAGCCACTTGCCAACTCTTGGCATGGAGGGCAGCGATGGCTTCTGCTTCATTGGATTTTGCTTGGCGATATATCATTTTTGTACTTCTAAAACTGGTAAAGCAACTGGATTTTTATAAAGCATTTCTACATATTCCGCTCGATTGGATAATATCATGCGCTGATTAATTGACCCTTTATCCGTAATTTCTCCTTTATCAATGGATAAATTAAAATCAGCAAAAACAGCTCTTTTAATAAGCGTCGAACTGCCTGTACTTTGCGTTGCAAAAGTATTCAAAACCGTTTGTAATGCCGCCAATACTGAGGGGGTAATTATGATGTCGATTAAAGAAGCATTTTCTCCCAATCCACTTATTTTTTTACAAAATTCAATATTAGGAAAAATAATTGCTCCTAAAAATGAGCGGTCATGCCCTGTAATAGCGGCATCTTGAATCAAGCCATTGCCAGCAGCTATTAATTTTGCTTTTAAAACCCCGACACTCACCCATGTACCAGTATCCAATTTAAAATCTTCGGCAATTCGTCCGTCGAATATCATCCCTTTGTTTGGGTCGTTTTCATCTACAAATTTGAGGGCATCGCCTGTGCAATAATACCCCTCAGTATCGAAGGCTTTTGCAGTGGCTTCAGGGTTTCGCCAATAGCCTGGCATTACGTTTTTACCTCTAAAACGGGCTTCTAATTTGCCACCATTCGGTACTAATTTCAATTCCATACCTGCTACAGGCACGCCTAACATACCTGAAAAACTGCCGAAATGCACATTAAACATAGAAGATGGGCTCGTTTCAGTCATTCCCAAACCTGTTGAAATTAAAATGCGCTTGCCTGTTGTTTCATAAGCCAATAGTTCTAAATCATCCCAAACATGCTGCGGCATACCTGCTCCTGCATAAAAAAGAAGTTTCAATTGACTGAAAAAAATATCCCTTAATGCTTTATCTGCTTTCAAAAAAGGGATTAAATCTTCAAAACCTTTTGGCACATTGCAATACATGGTGGGGGCTATTTTTCTTAGATTTTCAACTGTTTTATGAATACCTTTTGGCGTCGGATTGCCTTCATCAATATACAATGAACCGCCATTAAAGAGTGTCAAACCAAAATTATGATTGCCTCCAAAAACATGATTCCACGGCAACCAATCTATAAAATTCAAGCCCCCATTTTGCATAAAAGGAAACGTTTGAGTGATTTGTTGCCAATTCGTTGTGATATTGCCATGTGTATTAATGACGCCTTTTGGTAACCCTGTCGAGCCAGAGGTGAAGAGGATTTTGGCAATCGTTTGATTATCAATCGCTTTAAAAGCTGTATGCACCTCAAAAGTTGGTTTTGTATTTAAAATTTCATTAAAAATAGTGTGATTACTGAGGGGATTGTCAACGGCAATAATTTCAATATTTTTTGCAACAGCATTCAAAGCCTTTTCATATTGCTTCCCATCTTGAACGAAAATCAGCCCAGGCGTTAGCAGATCAATGGTATGTTTTAGCTTCTCAAAATCAGTCGATTTTAAGGAATATGCAGGCGCAATAGCAGAATATGGGATGCCAATATGCAAAGCCGCCAAAGCCATTAAGCCATGCTCGATACTATTTTCAGATAAAATAGCTAAAGGTCTTTCGGGTGAAAGATTGGTTCGTAATAAATATTGAGCAATCGTTTTTACTTTTTCATAAGTTTGAGCATAGGTGAGTGTACGCCAATGACCATTCGCCTCCTTTTGCCCAATAAAAACCTTATCAGGCGTTTTTTTTGCCCAATGAATCAAGCGTTGCGTCATGCGATGGGGACGCTTTTTAAGTTCTACCGTAGATTTCAAAACGCCATCCGAAATCGCCCTGATGTCAATTTTGATAGTTTTTATTTTTAGGAAAGGCGTTTTTTTTAATGGTGTCATTATTTTATTTTTAATACAACAAACCCAATAACCATATAGGTATTTTATTACCAACTTTGAAGTCCCATTCATCAGCCATGATATAACTGTTGGGTATTCCTTCTATCTGATTTTTTTTCTTCAATTTACCTCCTATTTCAAAAGTATAGGTGTCGTTCACTACAATATCACCGCCCGCATTTGGGTAATTCACTTTGGCAATCGCTTTTAATTGATTTAAGACAAAAGTTTCTCTTACCATACCTATATCTAAACTTGTCGGTGCAAATAAATATAGCAGGTTTGTGTTTTCGAGATAAATTTTTTCAGGTTTTTGTAAAAGTGTAATGCCTTTTCTATCTGTTTGCAAAAGAGTCAAAATATCTGCTTTTTCCAAATAATAAATGTATTGAAGCAATGTATTTCTTTGGATTCCTGTCCTTTCACTCAATGTTTGAATATTGGGCGTAAAAGGGGGTGATGTAGCAACGACCAAGAGGAATTGATATATTTTGCGAATATTTTTTATATCAATATTATTTAAAATTAAAAAATCAGATTCGATAATTGCTTTCGTAATACCTTCTAATCTATCATAAAACCATTGATTGCCTTCCATAAAAAAAGGATAATATCCCATCTGCACATATTCCTTAAAATAAGGATAGGGTTTGAATGAGCTATGCAATTCAGCAATAATATCATTAGCCGATTCTAAGATTTGCTCGAGTGAGTATGTGTTTATATTTAATCCATATTTTAAATTCAAAAACTGTCTGAATGATAAGCCTTGAAGCGGAAAAATGATGGCTCTTCGACTCAAATCAGCATTGCTTTTTTGAATTTCCAGCATTGAAGAACCTGTAAAAATTATCTGCAAATCGGGATAGGTATCATATATATTTTTCACCTCAATCTCCCAATTTGGGTATTTATGCACTTCATCTAAATAAAGAAATAAGCCGCCATTGCGATAAAAATCTTCTACAAATAGAATGAATTTGTTTTCCGTAAAATATATATCATCCAATGAGATATATATGGCGTTCTCGTTAAATCCATGTGATTGCTTCAAATGCTGTAATAGCAGCGTTGTTTTACCAATGCCTCTTGCCCCTTTTATGCCTAAGAGCCGAACCGTCCAATCAATTTTAGACAACTCATCTCTTTGAAACATTAGGCTGGTTCTTTCTATCCTTTGATTTGAACGTAATCGTAATTTTTCCATTTTCAGTTTTTACAAATACTATTTTATTTAAAAAAATGCTTTTTGAATAAAGCAAAATTAACACTTTTTTAGTATCTATAAAAATCATTTTTTCTTTTAAGCAGAAATGATTGAAGTCATTCTCCAACTTTTTTAGCTCGACCTTCTAAAAAATCCTTCAAACGTTCCTTGGCTTCGGGCGCATCTTGAGCAATAGCCGCCATGAGCGATTCCATCATCAAGCCATTGTCCTGTCCTGCTTCCACTATGCGCGGGAGGACGTGCATGAGAGCATAATTGGTCATACCTGCATTATTACTGATTTTTTGAGCCAATTCCATCGCTTTTTCTAAGCCTTCGCCACCATTTATGAGGTATTGCGACAAACCATAATTGACCCCCTCAGTAGAATTGAGGACTCTACCCGTCAACATCATATCCGTCATACGCGCCATACCTATCAGTTTGGGGAGGCGAACAGATGCACCGCCGCCTACGAATATGCCCCTTTGACCTTCGGGCAAAGCATAAAAAGTAGAGTTTTCAGCCACTCGAATATGACATGCACTCGCCAACTCTAAGCCACCGCCCACACAAGCCCCATGCAAAACGGCTACGACGGGCACTGCTCCAAATTGCACTTTATCCAAAGCGCGATGCCACATGCGAGAGTGAAAAACGCCTTGCACGGCATTGCGTTCAGTGAGTTCTGAAAGGTCGAGACCCGCGCAGAAATGCTTGCCTTCTCCATAAATTACAGCGCATTTGACGCCTTCAGGAATATTGGAAAAGATTTTTTCAATGCTTAAAATGGTTTCGTCATTGATAGCATTGCGCTTTTCAGGGCGATTGAGGGCGACAATGAGGATATTGTTTTTGACCTCAACTTTCAAGTTGGGCGATATATTATTGAGTGAAATATAGTCAGACATTTTTAGTTTTTTTTAAAATAAATTCAAAACTCATTGATTATGCGAATAATGGGTTGAAGTAATCGCGGAGCGATTGAATATGAATAACTCCTGATGACAATCAGGGGTTAATTGTAAAGAATGGGCATAACTGCGGAGCAGTTGAATGTAAAATAGTCAGTCATTGGTCATATTTCACATTCAACTGCTCCGCAGTTATTTAAATTATTTCATGCACTATCCCCCAATTTCATTGAGGGTTATTCACATTCAATCACTCCGTGATTTTCAAACCATTATTCGCATTGATTATAAACCTACAAAATTTTAAAAAAAACTTATAGGTTTGTATGATTCAATTAGCACAATCCGAAATCCGAAATCCGAAATATACTGAGGGGGTGCTCATCTCATCGCCATCTCATCTTTATACGGTTTTAACCCCAACCAATAGAATAAAGCAGTTGCCAAACCGCCTACTAAATACAAGGCAATCAATGAATATTTTATCATTTTTTCATCGTGAAAGACAGAATCTGTAAAAAAAGCAACCAAATATGGACCGCCACCCATGCCGATAATATTGATAAAAAATAAGAAAATAGACGATGCCAATGCCCGCACGCGATTAGGCATTATTTCCTGAACCGCTGCTACTGCTGCGCCAAATGGAAATGAGAGGAAAAATGCAGGAATAGTTAAAGATAATAAAATCATATTGGGGTCGCTCAAAAGAAAATTGAATGAGGACAAGAGTATTCCCATACCTGCAATTAAGCCCACTCGAACTTTACCATCTGTTATATTTTCTTTATGATATTTATCAGCTAACCAACCACCTGCCAAAACTCCTGCAGCAGAGCAAACTGTTACAATCAAGCCGTATTTCAAGCCAATTTCCTTCATTTGCCAACCAAACGTTCGGTTGAAATAAGTCGGAATCCATGCCGAAGAGCCATAATTGGTGAAAGCGGTGAAAGATGTAGCAATGCAGAGATAAATATATGCTTGTCTTTTTGACCAAATAACGGTTAAAGCTTCTCTTAAAGTAGGCTCTTTTTCAATGGTTAGAGTACTGCTTTTTCGAGCAGGTTCTTTAATAGTGAGCATCAAAAGAGCAATCACAACACCCGGTAAGCCGATATAAATAAACAGTTTTTGCCAATGAAAAATATTGCCAAATATGGGAACATGCACAGTGCCACTCGTCGGCAAACCGCCAATCAGGCTTGCTCCAATCAGAATCGCCAGACCCATTCCGAGAAATACACCCATCGAATAAGTGCTCAATGCCGTTGAGAGTTTATTTTTAGGGAAATAATCTGTAATCATTGAATAAGCGGAGGGTGCCAATGTTGCCTCACCTACGCCTACGCCTACTCGCGCAAAGAAAAATTGAGTATAATTTTGAACTCCTCCACACAAGGCGGTCATCACACTCCAAACCGCAACGCCAGCGATGATGATGTTTCGACGATTGTATTTATCTGCAAAATGCCCAATTAAAATGCCAAAAACGGTATAAAATAAAGCAAAACTCAAGCCCATCAAAAGGCTGATTTCGGTATCCGATAAATGCAAATCCCGCTTAATGGGCGCAACCAATAAGGATAATATTTGACGGTCAATAAATGAAGAGATATTGGCAAGCATCAAAATAAAGACGACATACCAAGCATATTTGAGTGATTTTTCGTTTTCCATTAAATTATTGGTTATTTGATTTTGAAACTATTGGATACCCCCTCAGTAAAAGGGCATTTTTTTAATGAAAAACTACAGTAATTTATAAAAACGCAATAAAACATGGTCTGCCATACGCGCACCTACGCATACGACAACCGATTTATTCAGCCACGCATATTGACCATCTGCTACTTCAAAACTTGCCGCCGTCCGCATATAATATTCCTTTGGATCTACTTTTTCACCTTTTGCCAATCGAGTTAAAACTTCTGGTTTGGCATGGCGAACCCCTTTATTTTGTATATAAATCAAGACGCCATCGTCTGTTTTTAAGGTATAACGGGCTTCCAAATCGGCAGTCCCGTCTGTTCTAACCGTTTGCCAATCTGCGCCGCCGGGCAATACCACACCTTTTATATGTGGTCCTTGAAAAGTGCCTCCTGTAATGGGTATAATGCGGCGTTTGCCGTAGGTGGTGATGCCCAATTCTTGAACTGCATCGAGCGTGACTTTTGCTTCGAAAATAAATTCGAGGGCAGGTTCAGGCAAAGTCGTTTGCGCTATGGCATTTTTTGTTGTTGTCATTAAGGTAAAGAGGAAGAGTAGTTTAATGATAAATTTCATGTTGTTGCTTTTTAGTTTTTATTGGAACGCGGATGACACGGATTGAGCTGATTTACAGTTATAAACTTCATAGAAAGCATCCAAAATTTGCTCTGTTAATTCTTCGTGTAGTATCATACTCATAGTATTTGTTAAAAAAAATCCGTGTAAATCTGCTCAATCCGTGTTATCCGCGTTCCCATTTGTTTATACTTTTTCATTCAATGTTTTAATATCAAACCCAGCCACCTGCTTATAATGCTCCATAATTCCCTCCAATTCATCATGCGGAATTTCACTTTCTGAAAAACCATCGGGAAAACGCTCTTCCATCAAATCCATAATAAAATCAGGTCCTTTTTGACGATTTTGTAGCACAATTTTACCAGTTACAGGCACTCGCTCATGGTCATATCGAAGCAAAGCAGCGTCAATATCGCCTACTTCAACCAGCGCATTTGTCAAAGCATCTGCATCGAGAATAGCTTGCGAAGCCCCATTGGAGCCAATCGGATACATGGGGTGCGCCGCATCGCCGAGCAAAGTCACACGTCCGAAAGTCCAACGAGGCAAAGGGTCTCTATCAGACATTGGAAATTCAAATATACCACTCTCTTCGGAGAATCCCGAACCACTTCGGGAAGTATTGTCAATCATTTGAGGCACATTGAGCCAATCGAATTGCCAATTTTTATACAAATTTACAAGGCGTTGCTTATTAGCTTGCCTGTTCCAATCCCGTATTTTAAGCTGATAATCCTCTCCTTCACGCAGGTTGCCGACCCAATTGATGAGTTGATACCCCTCAGTATTTAACTGATTTTCAATCGGATAAACGACCATTTTCTGACCTAAATGCCCAATCATGCCCATCGAAGCTCCAGTTAAATAAGGTTTCATCAAGGTTGTACCTCTGTAAAGCACATTGCCTGAATATTTGACACCCCCCTCAGTAGGATATAATTTTTGGCGCACGACGGAATTAATACCATCTGCCCCAATCAAAATATCGCCTGTTTCATGGCATTGTATATTGCCTGTTTCACGGTCAATAAAAGTGGCTGTTACGCTATTTTCAGTTGAATGAAAGACTTGTAAATGGTGATTCACTTTGATGTTTTCTGCACCAATCAGCCGTTTGGTTTCTTCCCATAAAAGCATTTGAAAATCGCCCCGATGCACGGAAAACTGTTGCCATTTATAGCCTGCAAAACGCCCGCGCGGCTCAGTCCAAAATATCTGCCCGTGCTTATTGGCATAGACCAAATCCTTTGTTTCAACCGCATTTTCAGCAATTTTATCTTGCAAACCCAAATTGGTCAAAACCCTAACAGAATGCGGCAATAGGTTAATCCCCACGCCCAAAGGCTTGATTTCCTTAACAGATTCAAAGACTTTGACTTCAAATCCTGCTTTATGCAAACTCAAAGCAGCCACTAAGCCACCAATGCCACCTCCAGCGATGATTATTTTCATTTTTTAAACCTTACGATTTCGTTACCTTTAAATAGAATAATGAAGTTTATTTGAAGTTGAAAACAGCTATATTAATCCATCAAATCTTTCATTCTAATTTTTTTGTGTCATCTTTGTCTTTTAAAAAATTCTTAGGAGAAATCACCTGTCGTTTAGTATCTTTTTCAAAAGTCCGTCTTGCATTGCCCGCAGCTTTACCACCTTTTTGAGCGGCGTCATGGTTCTCTTCAAAACCTTGAGCGTTTTCATCTTCTGTATATATTTTTGTAGCAGCTTCTCCGAGGGCAGTAAAAATGAGTTCGAGGTCGGTCATGTGTTTACGGAGGTTTTCTTTATCTAAACCTTTTAATTTTTTATGCTCAGAAGGTGTTAAACCAAAAGTACCTTTGGCAATAACTGAAGTTAGAATGGAAAACTCTTTTGAATCGTTCATTTTTATTTCATTTTTATTTTTTAATAAATTATATCAATCAATCTTCTTCAACTCCTCACCATTTTTCAATAAACCCATATTCGGCATAGCCACTAAAAGTTCCATTTGATAAATGGCTACATCATTTAATTTTCTCAAACGGTCGTCTTTTGGAAAACCCATTTTGATAAATTCAGCGTTGATGTTTTCCAAATTAGCTAAAACCAATAATTGCTCTGCTGTAGCATAATCTCGCATATTGCCTTTCAAATCGGGGTTATTTTCACGCCATTCTTTAGCCGTTGTACTAAATAAAGCCATATTGAGCAAATCCGCTTCCGATGCGTAGTAAAGAGATTCAAATTTAGTGTCTTGCACTTTAAGAGGAACAAGATGCATTTTTATAGCATCTGCATGGATTTTATAATTGACTTTGGAGAGAGTACGTTTGATAATCCAATCCAAAGATTGTTTTTGTTGCTCAGCTTCAATGGCTTTTAGGCGTTGAAACTCTTTGATGAAATAGAGCTTGAAAACTACGCTTACCCATGAACAAAATTCAAAAGCAATATCTCGATGCGCGTATGTACCGCCATATCTACCTGCTTTTGCTTCAATACCAATTGCATTTGTTTCTTCTATCCACTCTTTTGTCGTTAAGATATAAGTATTCAGACCTGTTTTATTTCTAATCCCATCGAATCCGATGGGATTAAAATTAGGATTATGCATTTGTTCCCATAATCCTAGAAATTCCACTGTATTTCTATTGCGAAACCAATTACTAATAATTATATCTGTTCTTTCACTGGCATTTTTAGCAATATCAGTTAAAGAGATATATTCATTATCGTCTTTCCCTTGTATTCTGATTTCTATACCTTGTACGAGAATGGTTGATTGTTTTGCCATGTTTCATAGTTTTGTTAAAAATTGAGTAATGTAAACGTCTTTAAATCCCATGAGGGTTTCATAATTTTATATAATCTCAGTTTTAATCCCATCGAATTCGATGGGTTTAGAAACTTAAAAATACTGAGGGGGTGCTAAAATATTTATACTGCCTTTTGAGCACCCATCAAAATCCGCCGATGATAATTAATTTGCCCTAAATGATAATTCAAATGACCGTTTAAATGTACTAAAAAATAATGGACGGTCATATCATAACCCAAGACATTTTCAGGATATTTTGCTTGAAATTGCTCATTTACTAATGGATTCAAAGCATTTTCTACCACTTCTTGAGTCTTTTGAATCATCAGCAAAAGGTCTTTTTGAGGGACATCGGTTGCTGAAAATTCAAGCGGGCGATTGCGCTCGTATGGGATTCCCCCCAATTGCCGACCAATATATTCATTCAAATTGCCGACTAAATGCAAGCAGAGATTGCCTGCAGGATTTGAAATACCTTCGACTTTTTGCCATAAAACGGCTTCATCTGAATAGGCTTCAATTTCATTATGAAGCCGTTTCAAATCTCGATTAAATAAGGTGATAAAATTGTTTTTCATGATGTTGAATTTTATTTTTTATAAATCCATTCCCAAATATTGCCATCTTCTTCATCCCAAATTGTACCCGATAATTCAAAGCCACTTTTCCTTAAAATACGGGTAGAATAGTTCTCTTCGGGTAAAGTATGAGCCGTAATTTTTAGCGATGAATCTGTTTCTAAAGTCAATGCTACTAATTGTTGGCACATTTCAGAAGCGATGCCTTGATTTTGATATTGTGCAAATGTTCCGTAAGCAATTTCCACTAATCCCTCTTGCGGATTTTTCTTAAAAACGGCGCAAGCACCGACTAACTGACCATCTTTTTCAGCATAATAGCCTATCCAAGGTGGATTATAGCCTATTTTATTGAAAAATTCAATGCTCGTCATTAAGCTTTCATTACAATCGGGATTGTCTTTGAAGGCTTGATTTTCTTCAATGGTTTTGTGAACTGGGAGTAATTTCATTTTGTTTAACTCAAATTAAATATAACGAACTCTAAATTTTAAAATCCAGTTATTCAATGTTTATTACAAATTTTTGCTCTAAAGGAGGGATTGCTATTTGTTCTTGCACAATCCAGTAAAATATAGTTCCTCTTAGTTTTAACTTCTTTTGAAATTTACCAATATACATTCTTATTCCAAATTCTACTTCGCCTTCAGTTACTTCATTGATTATAGTTTTATGCTTAAAAGCTCTACCTTTAATTGAATGAATTGCAGAGCTTTTAAACTCTTTTTCTTTGGGCGATTTTATTAAAAATTCTAAACCTAAATTCTCATTAAATTGCGTAGAAAGCATCCATTTATTAGGTATGCTGCAACTGAATATTAATTCAAGAGAATCATTAGCTAATTTTTTGTATTGTATTCTCCATTCTAATGACGTTGATACAGTATTTTGAGACAAGATCTCAAAAACGCTAAAACTTAAGAGAAGGATAACTAAGAATGTACGCATTTTGATTTCTTTAGGTAAAATAATTAAATTTTAATACTGAACTCCTTCATCAAATCCACCAAAACCTCCACACTTTCCAACGGCATCGCATTATAAATAGACGCCCTAAAACCGCCCACCGTTGGAAAACCTTTAATGCCGACCACATTATTTTTTTCAGCAAAATCTAAAAAACCAGCCTCAATTTCTGGATTAATGGCTTTAAAACAGACGTTCATCACTGACCTATCTTCTTTTACAACACTGCCTTTGAAAAGCGGATTTCTATCAATTTCATTGTATAAAAGAGTGGATTTTTCATTATTTCGCCTTTGCATTTCAATCAAACCGCCTTGTGCGAGCGTCCAACGCAGGGTAAGCATGGAGACATAAATGGGAAAAGTAGCGCAAGTATGATAGAGGGATTGCGTTGAAACATGTGTTTTATAGTTGAAAATGCTTGGAATATGGCGTTTTACATGGCGTTCCAACATATCTTTTTTAATCACGATACACGTCACGCCAGCCATGCCGAAGTTTTTTTGAGCCGATGCGAAGATGATTCCGAACTTCTCAAGCGGCAAGGGTCTTGATAAAAAATCTGAAGTCATATCGGCTACCAAAGGCACTTTTACTGAGGGGTAGTCATGATATTGAGTGCCGTCAATCGTTTCGTTGGAGACAACATGAAGGTATTGAGTGCCCTTCGGTAAAGTCCAATCTTTTGGGATTCTATCATAATTCGTATCTTTTGAAGAACTTAAAACATGTACTTTGCAGATTTCGGAAGCGGCTTTTATGGCTTTAGTTGCCCAATAACCTGTGTCCACAATCGCCATGCTTTGGCGAGGGCTGACCAAATTCATGGGTGCAATCGCCAATTGAGAGGATGCCCCCCCAGGTACCCAAATGACTTCAAAATCATCGGTTAAGGCATATAATTGCTTCACCAAAGCGGTTGCTTCTTCAATAATGCTTAAAAATGCAGGGGCGCGGTGGCTCATTTCGGCAATGGAAATGCCTGAATGGTTGTACTCGATTAAACTGTTCGCTGCCTCCTCCAATACTGAGGGGGGTATGACGGCAGGTCCGGGATTAAAATTATGTTTTTTCATTTTTATATTTAAAATCAAATGTGTTTTTGTACCACGAATTTTACGAATTGACGAATATTTGCTAATCTACGTGTACACACGCAATTGTCAATACCTAAATTAGCAAATATTCGTCAATTCGTAAAATTCGTGGCTCAATACACGCAGATAGGTGGTCAAATACTGAGGGGGTATCTCTCTACGAAATGCGCACTCGTCTTCGCTCTCACCTCTTCCAAAGTCGCCCCAGGCATCAATTCTATCAAGGTCAATTGCCCATTTTCATAATTAAAAACGGCTAAATCAGTGATGATTAAGTCAACGGATTTGAGAGCTGTTAAAGGTAAAGCACAGCTTGGGACAATTTTAGGGCTGCCATCGCTGTTGGTATGCGTCATGGTGATGATGAGTTTTTTGGCACCTGAAGCCAAATCCATAGCGCCACCTACGCCCAGAAGTGGCTTGCCAGGTACTGCCCAATTGGCTAAATTCGCTTGTTCATCGGCTTCCAAACCGCCCATTATTGCCACATCCACATGCTTACCGCGAATCATGGCGAACGAATCGGCACTATCAAAATAGCTGCTGCCTTTCAGAGCCGTCACGGGTACTTTGCCTGCATTGACAGGAAAATCCATCGCTCCACCATCGCCTTCAGGTTCGGGACCTACGCCCAGCATACCATTTTCAGTATGCAAAATAATACCGTCTTCTGGCTTGATGAGGTCAGCCACGAGGGTCGGAATGCCGATACCGAGATTGACGACATCGCCATATTCCAATTCCTTGAAAGCTCGACGCGCCATATTCAGGCGGTCTTCGCTTACCTTTTTAGCACTCGATTTGACGGAGGCAGACGAGCCTAAATCCTCTAAAGTCAACTTCGCTTCTATCAAATAATCGACAAAACAGCCTGGGGTATGAATAGTATTAGGGTCTAATTCGCCAACTGGTACTATTTCTTCTACTTCAACCACCACCAAATCAGCCGCTGTTGCCATCGCCCGATTGAAATTTTGTTCGGTCATGCGATAGGTGAGGTTGCCTGCCGTATCCGCCTGCCAAGCACGGATAAATGCCACATTACCCCGAATCCCTTTGATGAAAACCTGTTTTTGACCATCAATCACCATCGTTTTGCGGTCTTTTGCGATGAGCGTTCCCGCAGAAGTCGGCGTGTAAAAACCGCCAATCCCCGCACCGCCAGCTCGAATTGCTTCTGCCAAAGTGCCTTGCGGCAACAATTCATACGCCACCGCGCCCGATTGCGCCGCTTTCACTGCGTCAGGATTAGAGGTGAAAAAAGAGCCAATCATTTTTTTGATTTGCCCATTTAACAAGAGTTTTCCGCCGCCAAGATTGGGTTCGCCAACGTTATTACCAATGAAAGTCAGGTTTTTCGTTTGTGTTTCGGCAAGGGCATGTAGCAAATGAATGGGGTTGCCCGTCATGCCAAAACCGCCACCTAATAAAATATCGCCATCTTTGA
>JAYTUY010000177.1:0-5033 GCA_043744275.1 Saprospiraceae bacterium | reverse complement strand
CCAAGAGTTTCAAACTCTTGGAAAGTTGTTCGAGATTCCAAACTTTATTTGGCGTAAAATTTCCAATTGAACTTATTTTACCCTTTTTACACAACCCCGTTTGATAAAATTGGTACAAATCTTTTCATTAACTTCCTCCATTAATTTTTATAAAAAAATGACAACTAATTCGACTACATCTGCCTATGAAACGGATGTCTTGATTATTGGCGCGGGTCCTTATGGTATCTGCTTGGCTGCCCATTTACAGGATTTAGGTAGTGACTACTTAATGGTAGGCGAGCTGATGGGATTTTGGAAAAACAATATGCCCGATGGTATGTATTTGCGTTCGGCTTGCGATTGGCACTTGGATGTCAGCAATAGGGACACCATGGAGCATTATTTAGAGTTGCAGAATTTGACACCTCACGATGTAGAGCCATTATCACTGGCGTTTTATCTTTCTTACGTTGATTGGTTTTTAGCGCGCAAATCTTTAAACAATCTGCCTGAATATGTCAAGCAGCTCGATAAAAAGGCTGACGGCACTTTCACTACCCTCATGGAAAATGGGGATACTGTACACGCCCAGCGGGTTGTTTTGGCAGTTGGTTTTAAATATTTTGTCAATCAGCCCAAAGAAATTACCGATGTTTTACCTCAAAACAGCTACGAGCACACTTGCAGCTTTGTGCAACTAAAGAGCATGAAAGATAAATCCTGTCTCATTCTCGGAGGCAGACAAAGTGCGTTTGAGTGGGCGGCATTGTTGGCAGATGCAGGGGCAAAGGCGGTTAGTCTTGCTTATCGGCACGATACGCCCGCTTTCTCAGAGGCTGACTGGTCATGGGTCAATAAATTGGTGAATGCAATACCCGACAACCCCGCTTGGTACCGCCAACTCACCGACGAAGGAAAAAGTAAAGTATCGTATGACTTATGGGCAGAAGGGCGGTTGAAATTAGAGCCGTGGTTAAAAGACCGCATTAGCAAGCCGCACGTCCATTTATTCCCTAACACGCGGGTTGCCGCGGCACAAATGCTATCGGATGGTCAAGTAAAAGTCGAATTTGATACCCAACAATCCATTGTGGTAGATAAAATCATTTTAGCAACGGGTTATAAATCTGCGGTTGAGAATATTCCCTTTTTAAAAGCGGGTAATATCTTATCTGAATTAGCCGCTCAAAACGGGTTTCCAGAGCTGGATGAGACTTTTCAAACTTCTGTATCGGGCTTATTCATCACAAGTCTTGCTGCGGGACATAGCTTCGGTCCCTTTTTTGGGTTTACGGTAGCTGTTCGGGCAGCCGCGATACAGATAGGAAGAGGCTTGGAATTAAATATAAACTTAAAAATAGATTAATCCTGTGATATGGCATTAGAGAAAATACCATCCCCCCTCAGTAAAAACACAGATTTAGGTGTTTGTGGGGCAGTTGCCACATTTGCAACAGCTACGGCAGCGGATAATTGTTCGGGCGTAACAGTAAGCCGAACAAGCGGTTTGGCAAATGGCGCAACGTTCCCTGTGGGTACATCAGCGGTCGCAGAACGCCTACGAGCGATGCCGTTCTTTGGTTCATGTTTTGTGGCTATTTTAATATCATATTCTCGCCGAGCAGATTCTTAAAACAAACACTCTCCCACACAAGCAGGCATCGCCTTATTTATACTACATAAAGGATCACAGATCCATTTACGAGCTGCCCCTTTCTTTGATTTATGATTCTTTCTAAATCTAAAATCATATATCTACCGAGCGTGAGTAGTTAATTTCAGAAAAAAGGTTAAATTTGTAGAAAAAAAGTCAATACATGGATTCTATCGTATTTCATTTAGACAGTCAAGAACTTGACCTTGCTTTTGTAAAAAGCCTTAAATCTTTGTTCAAAGGACAAAAGCTGACAATTACGGTTACGCCAGAAGCAAAAGAGATAACAAACCCTGATTTATTAGCCAAACTTGCTCGAAATGAGCAGTCAACTATTGAATATACCATTCCTGCAAAAGATTTTACAACATTGGCAGACCGCTTTTTAGAAAACAATGACTTTGATGTTGTTGAAGCTATAAAATCATATAAAAAAGTATAAAACATACACCCCTTTTTATGCCGAGAGAACTTACTTTTAGAGACGATGCTGTTGATGATATGCAGTATTGGTTAGAAAATGATAGAAAACTACTTGCCCGCATTTTTCGACTTTTGAAAGAATGTCAACGAACACCTTTTGATGGAACAGGAAAACCTGAACCACTCAAATCAAATTTAAAAGGATGCTGGTCTCGGCGTATAACTGACGAACACCGCCTTGTTTATACGGTAACCAATGACGCTATAATTGTTCAATCTATGAGAGGACATTATGACTGAGCAATTTATTAACCTATTTGGTTGCAAAAATTATTTCAATAAAAAATAGCTTCTTGAGTTTATCAAGAAGCTATTTTTTTATTATAAAAACTAACACAAATCATTGATAATCAATAACTTAATTACAACACCCATTGCCATTACAAGAGAGCGTCACGCGATATTTAGTTGTTTGACCCATTGTTGAAGTGGTGAAAGTATTACTTGTTGCGCCTGGAATATCGTTCCATGCAGCACCGCCATTGATGCTGTTTTGCCATTGAACGGTACAATCCACGCCACCGTTGATGGTTGCATCCAATTGAATGCCGCCGCCATTGCAAACGGTTGTGCTTTTGGCGGTCACCGCTACTTTCGGTTTATCAATGATGGTCACAGTTGCTGAATTAGTTGATATTTCAGAACAGCCGCTCGCGCTACTTCTCACCATCAAACGGTAGTAAACCACACCGCTTGTAGTGGATGTAGGGGTATAAACGATGTCATTCGCGCCTGAAATATCCTCCCAAGTTGTATTATCTGAACTGCTTTGCCATTGATAAGTCAATGTGCCTGCGCCGCCTGTTACCGCCGCTGTCAATGTCAAACTACCACCGACGCATTCCTTAATATCGGTTGGTTGAGCCGAAATACTGAGGGGTTGCGCGATAGATAACACGACCTCGTCCGCATGGCTACACGTATTATTCACTTTATTTGTCCAACGCAAAGTCGCTGTGGGTGAAGTAATCGTCACGTTTGAGGTAGGCGATTGAGCATCTTCAATGGTCGCTGTACCGTTGATGACTGTCCACAAACCCGTTCCTACTGAGGGGGTATTGGCAGTCATTTTGAAAACATTGCTACATTGCGTTTTATCTGCTCCAGCATTCGCAACAGGATCTGAAACCACCGTGACGGTCGTAGAAGTAGATGTAACAGTGCCGCAACCGCTGCCTGATTGAGTGATTTGAAGGCGATAATGCGTCGTTTCAGTCAAAGCAGGCGTGTTATAAATCACATTTGTCGCGCCGCTGATATTGGTAAAATTAATGCCATCCGTAGAATTTTGCCATTGGTAAACAATCGTGCCTACGCCGTTTGAAACCGTTGCACTGAATGTCGTGCCGTTGCCCGCGCAAACAGTCGCATCATTCGCCACCACCGTAATCGTTGGTTTTTCAAAAATACGCACCCTCGCAGAACCCGAAGTCGCCACATTACAACCTGCACCCACTGGCGTAATAATGACCCGATAATAGGTTGTACCCGAAGCCAAACTTTGAGGAATAAAACTGCTATTCGTTGCATCTTTTACATCCTGCCAAGTGACATTATTGGTGCTGATTTGCCATTGATAATTTTGAAAACCCGTGCCGCCGCTAATATTTACTCCCATTGCGCGGTCGCCTCCGATACACTCGTCAATAGCCGTTGGGTCTGATGAAATAAGCAGTTGTTGCGCTAAATTCAATAAAACATCATCAAATTCCTCACAAGTAGCATTCACACGCACTGTCCAGCGCAATATTGCAGTAGCGGAAGTGACGGTCACAGCCGATGTAGGGCTATTAATATTCGCAATGGTCGCTGTGCCATTGATGATTGTCCAAGTACCCGTTCCTACTGAGGGGTTGTTGGCAGCCATATTGAAAACGTTATTGCATTGAGATTGGTCGGCACCCGCATCAGCCGTTGGTAAGGCAGCCACATTGATGGCAGTTGCAGCCGAATTGACCGTTCCACAACCGTTACCTGATTGACTCACCACTACTCGATAGTAGGTCGTTTGAGTTAAAACAGGTGTAGTCAACGAAGCCGCCGTTTCACCATTTATATTAGTGAAAGAAACGCCATCCGCCGAGTTTTGCCATTGAAACGAAGTCGTACCCGAACCATTTAAAACGGTTGCATTTAATATCGCCGCGCTACCTGTACAGATAGTCGCATCGCTTGCACTCACATTTACTGAGGGGGCAGCTTTGACTGTAATTTTAGTAGAAGTAACAGAACTTGCTGTTCCGCAACCGCTTCCTACTTGCGTGATATTGACTTTGTAATAAGTTGTTGCCGTTAAATTATTAAGGTTTAAAGTGGCATTTGTTTCACCATTAATATTGGTAAACGTCACATCATCTATTGACGATTGCCATTGATAAGTCGTTGAGCCTGAACCATTTATGACGGTTGCGGTCAATGTACTTGCACCACCTGAGCATATTTCTGCATTGCTTGCAGAGACATTTACTGAGGGGGCAGCCTTCACAGTAATTTTTGTTGAAGTTGTTGAATTGGCTGTTCCACAACCGCTTCCTGCTTGCGTGATATTGACTTTGTAATAAGTGGTTGCGGTTAAACTATTGAGGTTTAAAACAGCATTTGTTTCACCATTAATATTGCTGAAAGTGGTGTTATCTGTTGACGATTGCCATTGATAAGTCGTTGAACCTGAACCGTTTATGACGGTTGCGGTCAATGTTGAAGAACCACCTGAGCATATTTCTGCATTGCTGGCAGCGACGTTGACTGAGGGGGCAGCTTTCACCGTAATTTTAGTTGAAGTCGTTGAACTGGCTGTTCCGCAACCGCTTCCTGATGTGTGATGTTGACCTTGTAATAAGTTGTTGTCGTTAAATTATTGAGATTTAAAGTGGTATTTGTTTCACCATTAATATTGCTGAAAGTGGTGTTATCT
>JAYTUY010000176.1:0-1587 GCA_043744275.1 Saprospiraceae bacterium | reverse complement strand
ATTGATAAATCTAGGTCAAAATATAAAGTAGTTAAGTCTTTTGGGAGCTCTAATGATGATTCCGAAATAAATCGACTTAATTCAGAAGCAGAAAACTGGATTAAATCACAAAAAAGGATACTTGAAATTGATTTTGACAACGTCGATGGCCTTTTTGAGCAATTTATTAGTGGAATTGACAGTATTTTTATCGCTGGTATAGATTTGTTACTGGGTCAAATATTTGATTCTATTGGTTTTAGCAAAATCAAGGATTCACTTTTTAAGAAATTGGTTTTGGCTCGGCTCTGCTATCCGCACAGCAAGCTCAAAACGGTTGATTATCTGGCTCGATATCAAGGTTTTCATACCAATGAAGACAAGATTTACAGGTATCTAGATAAGCTTAATAGCACTCAAAAGCGATTGGTTCAGCAAATCAGTTACGAGCACACTTTAAAAATATTAGAGGGCAATATTCAAATGGTGTTTTATGATGTGACCACACTTTATTTTGAGATAAAAGAGGAAGATTCATTACGTAAAGCTGGTTTTTCGAAAAATGGCAAGCATCAAAATCCTCAAATTGTTCTAGGCTTATTGGTCAGTAATGGAGGTTATCCGCTTGCATATGAAATATTTAATGGTAAAAAATTTGAAGACGATACCATGTTACCTATTATCAACCTTTTTAAAAGGAAATACAAATTCACAACCCTAACAGTGGTGGCTGATGCTGGTCTACTTTCTAATAAAAATATAGCGTCCCTTAAAAGAAACAATTACCAATATATTTTAGGAGCTCGAATAAAAAATGAAACAAGTTCCCTAAAAAAGCAAATACAGAATCTGAAATTAACCAATGGTCAATCAGCTATAATTCAAAAAACAGAACATGATAAACTAATTATAAGCTATTCTGATGCGAGAGCTAAGAAAGATGCACATAACCGAGCCAAAGGCATAGAGAAGCTTGAAAAACAACTAAAATCAAATAAATTAACCAAAACAAATATCAATAATAAAGGCTATAATAAATTTCTAAAAATGGAGGGAGAAGTTCTAGTTTCAATTGATAAAACAAAAATAGAAGAGGATGAAAAATGGGATGGTTTAAAAGGCTATGTCACTAACTGTCAACTAAATAATGACGAAATAATTAGCAATTACAAGCATTTATGGATGATAGAAAAGGCGTTTAGGATATCAAAAACTGAAATCGAAATACGGCCAATATATCATCAGTTAGGAAGGCGGATTGAAGCACATATCTGTTTGTCTTTTGTAGCCTATAAAGTATATATGGAATTAGATAGGCAACTTAAAGAAAAGTATTCTGAAATATCTACAGAAAAAGCAATAGAAATCGCTAAAACAATTTATAAAATAACAGCAACCAAACCAAAATCGTATACAAGGATTGAAAAAGTACTTTTATTGACCGAAGAGCAGCGTATTTTGGCCAAATTGTTCAATTTTTAGCCTTTGGGTGTCCCAATGAGGAAGACAGGAGGAGCCAAATAAGCTTTATTTATCAATTTCAAGAGTTAATATCTTTTCAATCAAATCCTGCGAAAGCACCATAATTTATTCTGCCTTGATAATTAT
>JAYTUY010000175.1:0-5039 GCA_043744275.1 Saprospiraceae bacterium | reverse complement strand
GACCCAATGCCCTCTACGCTTTTTACACTTAGACCCCAATAGTTTTGTCCTGTTTCATTCTTTATTCAACAATTTTTAAACCATAGTAGCTTTTTTCTTAATTTAACAATGTCAAGGTAGTTTTTATGATATTTGGGAAGATATGTGTCAAACTTATATGCTCAATGTAGAACCTTATAAAACACAAGCAATTTTTGCAGATGTAAATGGACGTTTGGAGAGTTTAAAGAGAATAGAAATAAATCCATATCATTTATCACTTCAAATTAGCAAAAATGAAAAAAATAAGGATAGGTACATTAGACCAGATTTAGTGCTTTTTGATGACTCTACAGCTAGATTAGAACATAAAAATAACTTTGACCTCTTTGAGCATCCAATTTTGAACTATATAAATGTCAAGGTTGAATTATCGGATAGATTCGCTAAATACTACCCTTCAATAGTTGATATTTATGAGAAATATTTGCAAGAAAACATTAAATATAAAAAAAATCCATGCATTGAAAATAAATGGATTGCTTCATTTTTTAAAGAAGAGTTTCTTAATGAAGTGACTAAGGCTTTATATTCTTTCAGTAATATTGACCACTTAGATAATAGAGGAATATTACTTCGAGATTATTGCATTAAAATTGTTGACTATAAATATATGCGTGTTTCAGATTATCAAGACTATAATCCTCTACTGACTGAAAACGGCGAGAATAAAATAACAAGTGACATTCATAAACAATTGATTTATGAATGGACAACTCAGCAGAATTTTGAAAATGCAGAGACAAGTAGTGAATTTTGGATACCTTACTTTTCGCCAGTGTGTAATCTATCCGAAGATGAATTACCTTTAAAACGGGTTGAAATTACACCTAATTTAAAATTAACTAATCAATCTTTCATTGACAGTAAAATAAAAATAATGAAGGCTGATTTTAGGACTCTTCAAAATTATTACATAAAGCAACAGCAATTGTTATGATAAAGCATGATATGATAAGCCATAACGCACCTCAAAGTGTTATTAGCGCGTTCAATCCAATTGTAACGCTTAAAAGCAAGGTAAGAGAAACGGTAAATAAGGACTTTATTTTACCAATCGTAAAGGCATTTTTTGGCGATGCTTTTGATAATTACGAAGAATTGCATCCCGATAAACTGAAAACTGAAATTGAGTTTAATACAGAGGTTATTGATGTGAGTTTCATCAAGTCATATATTTACAAAGAGATTGTTAGTGAAATTTCAAAACCAAATAAAAAAGTTGAATTTAAACCAAAGTATGTTATTACATTTGATTACGATTTGACAAATTGGCAAGAAAAAAATCATTATCCATGTGAGCCAACAAAATCCATAAGATATGGTGTAATGCAATTAGGTAATGCACCTATTCTGTACTATATATACGTAGATTTACAAGATTTGATTAAGTTTATTAAAAAACATATTCCAATTGAGAAAACTATTGAAAATGAAATGGTTTTTGAAGATAAAATTAAAAATATAAATTTTGAACTATCCAAGAATCAACGACTAATAGACGAAAAAATAGAAGATGTTGATACTGTAAATGAACTAAATAGACAAAGAGAAAATCTTTTACAATCACGAGAACAACGATTACAAGGAAAATCGGGTCAATTACGGGTTAACTTAAGGTGGTTTACAGAAGATGATTTAGATTTACATATTGTAACGCCAAATGATGATGAAATTTTTTATGGTAATAAAGAAGAAAAAAATGGTAAAGGGAAACTTGATATTGACAGTAATGCAGGTCAACCATTCTCAAGTACACCAGCAGAAAATGTATATTGGGAAGAACTACCATTAGGAAAATACAAAATAATAGTTGACTTCTTCAATTCAAGGCAAACAACAAAAGTAATATTTGAGCTTAAAATTTCACCCGAAAATAGCGATTTAGATGGTTGGGAAATTAAAAGTTTCGTAGAAAGTCAAGGACAAAATAAAAGAAGAGAGATTGTAACCTTTGAATATGAAAAGAATGAGGAATCTGAAAAGAATAAGGTAACTTATACTAATTTGTTAATGTAGGTTATAAAAAAAAGCGGCTTCCCACCCGAAGCCGCTTTTTTCATGCAAAATACTGAGGGGTCAAAAATCCACAAACGCTTGATTATCACCCCGATAATCAAGCGTTTGTGGGTTTAAAAAGGCAAAAATACTGAGGGGGTAAAAATTAAGCGGCAGGGCGACCAATTTTTTCAAGTGTAAAAATCCCTTGTGTGCTAAGGTGCCCGACAACGGAAACAACCTCTTGCCAATACGATTTGACAACTTTTTTAAACATATTGGCAGGCACAACAAAGGAATAAACTTGTTGATTTTCCATATCTCGGATTTTGATTTCCCTATCGTCTGCGTTGGCAGAAGTGAATAAACCGCGCACAGTCAACGAAGGATTATGCGTTGGTACGGCAAGTGCCTTTAATATAAGGGATTCTAACTCGTCTAATTTTATCAAAGTATAGCCGTCCAATTTTTCAACTCTACATAAAGCAACTAATTTTTGTGCTTCTTCATACTTGCTCGCTTTGTAGGCAAGTGCAGCCGCATTTTTCAACATTTCACCTCGTGTGAGTGGATATTTCTCATCGGAAGGCATCAAAAAAGCCGCTTCTTTTTCTAAAAGAAATGCCTTTTCGTAAAATAATTTATAGTCAATTGGCAGAATATGCCCCTTTGCTTTTGCCATGTCTCCCTGTTCTGCAAAAGAAACCGCTTGTCGATATAAGATTTCGGACTGTTTCATATTTCAACTATTTTTAAATGCACCATAAATGCGTGAAATACCATGAATACCGCCTTTCAATTTATTGAGGTGAAGTTTGCCCACATATTTCATTGTTCAAAGTTAGGTAATTTTTTAGACTTATGTAAAATTAGAGATTGAATGGTGGATAAATTAAGATTTTTACAATCAGACCCACTGCATTTGTTTTTTCTATCCATTCTGAGGCACTGATAACAAAATTCGGCAGCCCCGCTTGACTTTTAAAGTGGTCAAATTCGACCACTTTAAAATTAGAGTTATTGATTTGCTCACAAAGAAAAGTGTTTTTTTAGTAATCAACGGTTTTTTAATTGAAAGGCAGTTATTCGGTTTCTCTCTCGAAGCCGCTTTTTTATGCAAAATACTGAAGGGTCAAAACCCCACAACCGCTTGATTATCACCCCGATAATCAAACGTTTGTCTTTATAAAAGGTGAAAATATGAGCGCATTTTGCGCCATCAAGCCATTGGCATGACTGAGGGGTCAAATCAAACTATACCAAGTGCCTTTCCCAACACCATTTCGTTGAATTTGATTATTTTTCACCAAACTTTCAAGATGTTTTTGTAAGGTATTTCGATTGTATTGTGTAAAAGTTATCAATTCGCTTATCGTAATGCGCCCATTATATCTATAAACATATCCATAAATACGCATAAATTATTTGAAGGTATAAAATTATACTAAGATGCTGGGGGATATAAAAACCCACAAACGCTTGATTATCAACTCGATAATCAAGCGTTTGTCTGTTAAAAAAAGGGGGAAATACTGAGGGGTAAAATATCACCGATTCAAAAAGAATTCCTTAAACAAAAGCATTTCTTGTTGTTCTGTTTCGAGAAATTTATCGAATATTTTTTGGTTTACTTCTTCCTTTAAGGCTGAAATACCAACATCAATGAGGCGTAAACCTTGTTCGGTCAACAAAATATTGTCGAAGGCAGCACCGCCAATATTAGACGGGCGTTTGAGGTCTCGATGTACAAAACCCGCCCGATGTAAAGCGGTCAATTCATCATGGAACACATCGTACCATAAAGTGCGTATTTCAAATTCATAAGCCCGAAAATCAAGCGGTTTGAGCCGTTCCATGACAAGCATTTCGGCTTCCAAATCATCGTTGTATTCCAAGCTAATAAATTTTGCCATTAAACCATTGATAGCATTGGCATACTTCATTTTTTTAGCTTCCGAACCAATATCTGAGCGTGTATCTTCGGTAAAAAGTTTAGCAACTTCGGTATCAGAAAGGACAATCACCGTATTATTAGCCCCCGACGATAGTTTTCTTGGATATTTCATTTCATGTATTTTTTAAAAAAAAGCACATCAATATTTGTATATTTCTAGCAAAAATAGGCGTTTTTTTTGTTGAAAGTGAAAATCGGTATGAAGATTTTGTGGTTTATACTGAGGGGGTAGATTTCGCCTGTGATTTTGGCTCCTGCCGACATTTTGCTTTTTGCAAAAACAGATTAGATTTGTATTAAAATCATTACAAAATTCTACACCATGCAAACTCGTCGTCAATTTCTCAAAAATTCAGCCACTGTTTCCGCTTTTGCCGCTTTGGGTGCAACAGGTTTTGCGGAAGAAATGCTCAAAATGCGCCTTCACATTGGGGCGTGCGATTGGTCTATCGGCAAACGCGCTGATGTGACAGCACTTGATTTGGCAAAACAAATCGGACTTCAAGGCATCCAAGTTGACTTGGGCAACAAGAGCAACAATCTGCATTTGCGCCAAAAAGAGGTGCAAGAGGTGTATCTGAAAAAATCGAAAGAAACGGGTGTCAAAATCACCAGTCTCGCCCTCGCCGCGCTCAATGATGTGCCTTACAAATCTGAACCCGAGACCGAACAATGGGTTGAAGACAGCATTGATGTCGCAAAGGCATTTGACGTAAAAGTCGTTTTATTGGCGTTTTTTGCCAAAAATGACTTGCGAAAGGACGAAAAAGGCAAAGCCGAAGTCATTCGCCGTCTGAAAAAAGTTGCCCCCAAAGCCGAAAAAGCGGGCATCATATTGGGCATCGAAAGCTATTTGACGGCGGAAGAACATTTGGAAATTATGGACAAAGTTGGCTCAAATGCCATTAAAGTTTTCTATGATTTTAGAAATGCCACCGACGCAGGAAATGATATTTACAAAGAAATCAAACTGTTGGGCAAAAAAAATATTTGCGAATTGCACATCAAAGAAAACCAATTTCTGTTGAGTCAAGGCTCAATTGATTGG
>JAYTUY010000174.1:0-18869 GCA_043744275.1 Saprospiraceae bacterium | reverse complement strand
TCGGACATCTTGGCGGTACTTTTTGTTTAGCACCTCTAAGTTATCTTTTTCCACGGTGTCCGACCTTTTTCTTAACTAGCAACTTGAATTAATTATTGCAATTGAGTTGGAATTTAATAAAAATAAAGGCAATTCAATACTTGTATGTCATTGATTATCAAATATTTAAGCAAATTACTGAGGGGGTATAGGAGACGCGTTTTTTTTACTATCTTTAAAGTCTTTAAGAAAAACTTTACGTATCCAATTGGGAACGATAATAGCACCAGCTGCCAAATAAGCATAGTATGACATGAGCCGCCAAATGAAAGCAATGACAATAGCAACGCCTTTATTGGGAATAAAATCCATTAAGAATGGGTAAAAAGTAGCTTCTACAAAACCTGCTCCACCTGGGCTTGGGCTGAATGCCATAATGACGAACATGGTTTCGAGGCGAGAATACAAAAGCAGTTCACGGATAAAACCCAAAGGCATTCCGCCGATGCCATAGATAAGGCATGAAATAAGGAAAAACTTGCAAGTCCAAGCAGTAATTGTTGAAATAAAAGCCAATAAATGTTGCTTCCAACCTAAATTTCGCATGTCTTGCGAAGCCAAAACAATTTCGCCACCCAATCGCTCAGCTCCTTCGCGCCACCTTTTTAAGAAAGGAATAGAAGCAAAGCCTGTTAATACTTTTTTGATTAATAAAGGATTGACGAATAAACCATAAAAAAAGAACGAGCCATAAGCCGCCATAGCGATGTATGAAATATAAAATATACGCGCTCGCCAATCCAAATCTCCAAAAGATGCCATGCCAGGGCGTATCATTTGTGAGCCTGATAATAGGTAAAGAATGGGCAATGTGCCTACAAAAAATATGGTATCCAATACGACTTTGTAAATAACGATGGTTGCCGTTCGCGCAGCGGAGAGCTTTTCCTGCGTCATCACGAATAAGGATACGGCTGAACCACCCAATGTAGTGGGTGTGACGCAAAGGCTAAATTCAAAAATAAAAATTAATTCGATACATTTGCGAAAGCTAAAATGCCCTTGCGAAAGGATATACATGCGAATAGAAAATGCCAGATGTCGAAGTATTAAAAGGGAAAATGCAGCAAAAATCCAAACAAAAGTGGTGAATGTCCAATTTATATTGCTAAAACTATCTGGATTGGCTTTGAGTTGTCGCCAAAGTAAATAACCGACAACGCTCAGCCCGAGCACAATAGGCAAAATAATACGAGATGTCCTTAATTTATAGAGGACATTGCGTTGATCTTCTGACAGTTGTTCTAATTCATCCGTAGCTTGTTGTTTGCTCATGCTGCCAAATTATGTATTTTGAGCGATGTATGAAGGAATTTTGAAGATGATTTTTAAAATTTACGTAAAAATATTGGTAATGGGTAATAGGTAATAGGCAATATTACCCATCACCTATTACTAATTGCCCATTACCTATCACCTATTACCTATATTAAAATGTCTAAATTAGTTAAATGGCGGCTCATTCTTGGGCAACAATCCGACCCCTCAGTATCGCAGCCTTTAGAAGCTGAAATGAAGAGTATGGATGCGGTTTTGGAAGCTTTGTACGACACTGACCGAAATGGTGGCTTGGGCAGTTCGTCGCCGAATGTGAATCGGTGGCTGGGCGATATTAGGAAATATTTTCCTACAAGCATGGTGCAAGTGATGCAAAAAGATGCGCTCGAAAGGCTCAATTTGAATCAAATGCTGCTACAACCTGAAACGCTTGAAGCCATGCAGCCCGATGTCAATTTGGTGGCAACACTCCTTTCATTGAATAAAATAATGCCTCAACAAACAAGGGAAACGGCTCGAATAGTGGTGAGAAAAGTAGTTGAAGATTTGGAAAAACGCTTGAGCCAACCTTTGCGCGAAGCCATCCGAGGGGCTTTGAATCGCGCTGTTCGAAATCGACGCCCGAAGTACAATGAAATTGATTGGCACCAAACCATTAGAGCCAATTTGAAAAATTACCAAGCGGATTTGAAAACAGTGATACCTGAGCATCTCATCGGGCGGGGGCGAAAAGGGGAAGCCTTGCGCAAAGTGATTTTATTGGTGGATCAAAGTGGTTCGATGGCGTCTTCGATCGTTTATGCGTCTATTTTAGGGGCTGTCATGGCGTCTTTGCGCTCTATTAAAACGCATTTTATAGTTTTTGATACTGAAGTTGTGGATTTAACTCCTGAAATGAAAGACCCTATTGACTTACTTTTCGGCACGCAACTCGGCGGCGGCACCGATATTAACAAAGCCCTCACTTTTACTGAGGGGTTGATTCAAAACCCTGCGGAGACTATTTTAATCTTGATTTCAGATTTATTTGAAGGCGGAAATGAAGGAGAAATGCTTAAAAAAGCGGCTTCTATTCGGCAATCAGGCGTGAATTTTATAGCCCTTTTGGCATTGAGCGATGAAGGCAGACCAAGTTTTGATAAAGGTGTAGCTTCAAAATTGGCAGCGATGGATATTCCTGCATTTGCTTGCACTCCCGATAAATTTCCTGAACTGATGGCGGCTGCTATTCAAAAAAAAGACTTATCGGCTGTTCAAAATCAATTTTAAATTAAAACACAATTTGTTTAATATTATTTTAATTTAAATTATAAAATATTGAAAATCAATATTTTATAATTTTATTCTTTTTAAGCGAGACATCTCCAATTTATTTTCTCTTTCTTTTATAGTGTTGCGTTTGTCAAATGTCTTTTTACCTTGAGCCAATGCTATTTCTAATTTGGCAATGCCTCTATCATTAAAATAAATGCGATAAGGCACTATTGTAAAGCCCTTTTCACTCACTCGCTTGAGCAACGTTTTCAATTCCGACCCCCTCAGTAAAAGCTTCCTCAAACGGCGGGCTTCATGGTTGTAAATGTTGCCTTGTGAATATTCGGCTACGTACATATTTTTGACATACAGTTCATCATTGACAAAATAGCAAAAAGCATCATTCAAATTTGCCATGCCCTCGCGCAAAGCCTTCACCTCAGTGCCTTGTAGCATCACGCCCGCTTCGTATTTTTTGACAAAATAATACTCATATTCTGCCTTTCTATTCACTATTTGCGCGCTCTTAAACCGCTTTTTCTTATCAGACATATTACTTTATAACCATTTTTTATTTTTAAAATAAATTAATTGCAAACCAGCAATTGTTATCATAACTACCCAAACCCAATAATAGCCATACGGATGATACAATTCAGGGAGGTTTTTAAAATTCATCCCATACACGCCAACTATGAAGGTTAAAGGTATAAAAATTGAGGAAACAATGGTCAATACTTTCATCACGTGATTGGCTTTATTCGCTTGTTCTGAATTAAACAAATCATTTAAATTATTAAGCATATCTCGTTGATTTTCAATCATTTCTATCACTCTCACCACGTGGTCGTAAAGGTCGCGCACAAAGATAGTAGTGGATGGATTGACAAAACTACTCTCCTCATGTACAAACTTACCGATCACATCGCGCAAGGGAGTAACGACGCGCCTGATTTCCGAAATTTGACCTTTGAGTTGATATATTTCGCTTCTGGTAGAGGTTTTAAAATTAGCTAAAATCTTCGTTTCGAGGGCATCAATGGCTTCTTCGGTTTTATCTAAAGTCAAAAAATAATTATCTACAATGCGGTCAACCAAGGCATAAGCTAAATAATCTACGCCTTTATGACGAATTTTACCCAATTTTTTATGCAATCTCTCTCTTACTTCTACAAAAAGGTCTTCTTCATCTTCTTGAAAAGAAATGATAAAATCCGTCCCGAAGAAAAAGGCAATTTGCTCAGGAATCACATCGAGATTTTTATCATTGAAACGCATAGCGCGAACAATTAGAAAAATACCATTGTGATAATCCTCCCATTTAGGGCGTTGAGTAGTATTTAAAACATCTTCAAGAGCAAGCGGATGAATATGAAAAGCTTGACCAATGCGCTCAATTAATTTCACATTATTCAAACCCCGCACATCATACCAAATCATTTGCTCTGGCTTGGGCAATGGACATTCGACCCCCCTCAGTAATTTTTCCGAAATGGTCGTTTCATTGTATTGAATGACCGTTACATTCGGATTTGTTACCTGTGCGTCACCTGTATACACCAACGACTCTGGCGGCAGCCCTGTTTTATGCTTTTTATTTCTTCTCGACATCTTTTATTTTATGCCTTCAACGATGACTGAAATGCCTATTTTATTAGCCACAAATTTATCTATTATTTTAAAAATTGGAACCAATTTATTGTATATTTTCATCTGCCCATTGGGTATCACTTCATTTTTTAATATACTTCCTGAAAACCACCAGCCAGCGATTGCAGCTAAGTTAAAGTATTGATAATGAGCAATTTGTAAATTATTTTTTTCAAAAAGTATTTTTAATGACCCCTCAGTATAACGGCGATAATGCTCCAATGCGCGGTCAAAATTGTTATAAAGCAATTGATAAGCAGGCACTAAAACAACCAAACGCCCGCCTTTTTTTAAGAGCTTCCGAGCATTGGAAATAGCCTGCTTATCGTTGTTAATGTGCTCAACAACATTGAGCGCAAAGATGCCATCAAAGCTATCAAAATATTGGCTGTATTCTCTGTCAAAATCAGGATGAACTAAATCCATTTTAACAACATCTTCGCAATTTGGCTCATTGCCATAACGACTTTTAAGAAATGTGCAATAATTGTCTCTAATATCACTCAATACAATGGTGCGCTTATCTCTCAAATAATACTCTGAAATATTGCCGATGCCGCTACCGATTTCGAGAATACGTCCATTCAGTCGTTTGCTGGTCACATCGTACATCCATTCATTGAATCGAGAAGCGGAGGCGATAGACTCCAATGTTGCCTTGCCTTCTGAATCTAACTCCTTGAAAATAAATGTGTTATCTATCATTTTAATTAAAAATATTATACTTTAAAATGCAATAAATAGCGCGAAAACCATCCTTCCAACCTATTTTTTTACCTTCCGCATATGAGCGACCATAATAAGAAATGCCGACTTCATAAATTCGGACATTGGGCACACGAGCTATTTTAGCGGTTACTTCTGGTTCAAAACCAAAGCGTTTTTCTTTCAAATTGAGGCTTTGAATAGTTTTTCTTTCAAATAATTTATAACACGTTTCCATATCAGTAAGATTCAAATTCGTCAACATATTTGAAATACCTGTGAGCCATTTGTTGCCTTTTGAATGCCAATAAAATAAAATGCGATGAGGCTTTCCGCCAACGAATCGAGAGCCATAAACAACATCAGCAAAGCCATCCAATATTGGTTGGAGCAAAATATTGTATTCCTCAGGGTCATATTCGAGGTCAGCATCTTGAATGATGACATAATCGCCTGAAGCATTGCGAATACCTGTATGCAAAGCTGCGCCTTTCCCTTGATTTTGTTCGTGTTTTAGATACTGAATATTGAGTTCGGGATTAATTTTTATATACCTTTGGATTGCCCCTTCAGTATCGTCTGATGAACAATCGTTGGTGATAATTATTTCTTTAGTCATGCCACCGATGAGTTCAACAGCTTTTACGCGGTCAAGAATCAGGTGAATAGTGCGTTCCTCATTGTAAGCAGGAATGACGATGGAAAGTTTTTTAATCATAAAAAAAATGGCATTATTGTAAAAAAATGTCCGCAAAGATACATTTTACAAGTAGTGAAAACGACATGAATTTAAAATTAAGATAATAATTATGTTTCAAAAAGACCTTTTTAATAATAAAACAGTGCTCGTAACAGGCGGCGGCACAGGCATTGGTTTCGAAATAGCCAAACAGTTTTTGAATTACGGTGCTGATGTATATATTGCCTCACGTAAAAAAGAAAAACTCGAACAAGCAGTCATCCAGCTCAAACCTTTTGGAGGCGTCAAAGCCTTCGTTTTGGATATTCGCGAAACGGAAAGTATTCACCGCTTGGCAGATATGATTGAGACTCAAAGCGGTAAGTTGGACATTTTAATTAATAATGCAGGTGGGCAATTTCCTTCACCCGCAGAAGCCATTACAGAAAATGGTTGGAAAGCGGTGATTAATACCAATTTAAATGGTACGTGGTTCGTTACGCAGGAAATGGCTAAGCGATTTTTTTTCAGGCAGGAATCAGGCAGCATTGTGAATATCGTTTTGAATAATTTTAAAGGCTTTCCAGGCATGAGTCATTCAGCCGCCGCTCGTGCAGGCGTTATGAATCTCGCTCAAACGCTGGCTATTGAATGGGTGAACAAAGGGATTACTGTCAATTGTGTTGCACCTGGTATTATTCAATCATCTGGTTTGGAAAATTACCCCCCTCATTTGGTAGAGAGTGTTGCAGCAAAAATACCGATGAAACGCTTCGGAACATGCGAAGAGGTGGCTGAATTGACGCTTTTCTTAGCTGCTTCTAAGTATATCACAGGCGAAACGGTTTATATAGACGGTGGTAACCGCTTTTGGGGCGATATGTGGGAAATCAGTTAAGAAAATTTACCCCCTCAGTATTTGTAAGAAAATGTGCTTTGGAAATACCAAAAACTTTAATTTTTTACTTAAAAAATGCCAATTATAAAACCAATTCATCTATAAAAGTGTTACTTTTGCAGTTACGATTGGACTAATTCTAAATAAGATGATGAGTTTTATTTCAAAAATGTAAATTATTGATTATTAAATTTTTATATAAATGAGCAAAAGATTAATTTATCTTGATAATAATGCGACTACGCCTGTTGACCCACGCGTCATGGAAGCGATGATTCCATATTTTACGCAAAATTTTGGCAATGCAGCAAGCCGCAATCATCCTTTTGGTTGGGTCGCAGAGGAAGGTGTCGATTATGCCCGTGAGCAAGTGGCTAAATTGATAGGTGCTGAAGACAAAGAAATTATCTTTACTTCGGGTGCCACTGAGTCAATTAACCTCGCTTTAAAGGGCGCGTTTGAAATGTATGCTAAGAAAGGCAACCATATTATTACAGTCAAAACAGAGCATAAAGCGGTATTGGATACGTGCAAGCACATTGAAAAAATGGGTGGTGAAGTCACTTATTTGGATGTGAAATATGATGCGACTATTGACCTTGCTGAATTAGAAGCGGCTATCAAACCAAACACCATATTAATATGTGTGATGTATGCCAATAATGAAACGGGTGTTATTCAACCAGTCAAGGAAATTGGTCAGATTTGTGAAAAACATGGTGTTCTTTTTATGTCAGATATTACTCAAGCTGCGGGTAAAATACCGATTGATGTAAAAGAATTGGGAATTCACTTGGCTGCTTTTACAGCGCATAAAATGTATGGACCTAAGGGTGTCGGTGCGCTTTTCGTCAATCGCGTGAAGCCACGTGTAAAAGTAGTGGCTCAAGTAGATGGTGGCGGTCATGAGCGCGGTATGCGTTCAGGTACGCTGAATGTGCCAGGTATCGTGGGTTTCGGCAAGGCTGCTGAAGTAGCTATGCAGGATATGCACAAAGATGCTGAACGCCTCAGTAAATTACGCGATAGATTGCAAACATCACTCATGGAACAGCTTGAAGAAGTGACTATTAATGGTAATGTCAATAGCCGTATGCCTCACGTGACGAACATGTCTTTCAAACACGTAGAAGGTGAAGGTTTGATGATGACTTTTAATCAAGAAATCGGTTTGTCTTCTGGTTCTGCTTGTACATCGGCTTCTTTAGAGCCTTCTTATGTATTGGTAGCGATGGGTTTAGGTGATGATTTGGCGCATTCTTCATTGCGTTTTTCATTGGGTCGTTTCACAACAGAAGAAGATATTGATTATACAATAGGGGCTATCAGAGACGGTGTGAATCACATGCGTGACCTTAGCCCGATTTGGGAAATGTATAAAGAAGGAGTTGATTTGAACAATGTAGAATGGAGCGCACATTAAGCGATACAGAACTTGTTTTATCAATAAAATGTTAGTATATTTAATTGAACTAATCTAAATTATTATTTTAAAATATAAAGGCAATGGCATATTCAGAAAAAGTAATGGAGCATTTCCACAATCCACGCAATGTGGGTACGTTGGATAAAAGCAATAAAAACGTTGGTACTGGTCTTGTCGGTGCACCTGAGTGCGGTGACGTGATGCGCCTACAAATTGAAGTAGATGAAGAAAGCGGTATGATTAAAGACGCTAAATTCAAAACTTTCGGTTGTGGCTCGGCTATCGCGTCTTCTTCACTTGCTACTGAGTGGTTGAAAGGCAAATCGCTCGATGAAGCTATGAAAATTGATAATATGGACATCGTGGAAGAATTGGCTTTACCGCCTGTAAAAATTCACTGTTCAGTTCTTGCAGAAGATGCTATCAAGGCAGCTATCAAGGATTATCAACAAAAAAACGGTATTGAAGTAGCCGCTGAAGCGGTTGCACACTAATAAAAATTCATAAACATGATTTTCGTAGCAGATTCCGCTAAAGAAAAAATAGAAGAAATTCGGAGACAAGAGCATTTGAGCCAACAGCATTTCGTGCGTGTGAGCGTAGTGAGTGGTGGTTGCTCAGGCTTATCGTATAAAATGGATTTTGATGATCAAAGTAAACCGAATGATCAAGTATTTGAGCACAATGGTGAAAAAGTAGTGACAGATTTAAAAAGCTTTCTTTATCTTTTTAATACAACACTTGAGTTTTCAGGTGGCTTGGATGGTAAAGGGTTTGTGTTTAATAATCCGAATGCTGCTCGTACTTGTGGTTGCGGTGAAAGTTTTGCCGTATAATTAATCCATTATATTTGTTCTAATAGATAAAAATCCGATGTCGTTAAACATCGGATTTTTTATTTTTAACCATTTATACTGAGGGGGTATAATCCACAGCGACTTGCCGTTGTGTACCAAGCCCTTCAATGCTTAACTCAACAACATCGCCTGCTGAAAGAAAACGCGGTGGTTTGAAACCCAAGCCCACTCCAAAAGGCGTACCCGTAGAAATAACATCGCCTGGGAGCAAAGTCATGAATTGGCTCAGATAATGAACGAGGAAAGGGACTTTGAAAATCATATCGTCCGTGTTAGAATGTTGCACTCGTTCACCATTGACGGTCAGCCACATTTCCAAGTTGTGAGGGTCTTTAATGTCATCTTTTGTTACTAAAAATGGACCTAATGGTGCGAAAGTATCATTGCTTTTTCCTTTCACCCACTGCCCACTGCGCTCCAATTGGAAAGCACGCTCGGAATAATCGTTGTGCAAAGCATATCCTGCCACATAATTCATGGCTTCTTTTTCTGAAATATAACTGGCTTTTTTCCCAATCACGACCGCTAATTCAACTTCCCAATCCGTTTTTTCAGAATTTTTAGGAATAATTAAATTGTCATTGGGTCCACAAAGAGCCGTTGTTGATTTGAAAAAAATAATCGGTTCAGGTGGAAGTTCCATGCCTGATTCTGTAGCATGTTTCGCATAATTCAACCCAATGCAAACGATTTTAGAAGGGCGACCGATGGGCGCACCGAAGCGAATAGACTCAGGATTTTTGATTTTAGTCAAGCGAGTATCCCCCCTCAGTACAGCGGCTTTGAGGTTATTAATTTCCTTAGATTCAAAGAAATTTTCATCATAATTTTTGAAAAAATAAGACGCGCTGTACAGTTCATCGTTGATAACAACACCACACCTTTCTTTACCTACTTCACCGAATTTAAATAATTTCATAGAAAATATATTTTGATAAATAATTGATTTTCAATTGTTTAGCTTAATAAAACCGCCATCAATCGGATAGTCGCAGCCTGTAATAAAACTTGCTTCATCTGAGCAAAGGTACAATGCCAAAGCCGCTATTTCATCAGGAACTGCCATGCGCCCAATCGGTTGTGTTTTTGAGAGTTTTTCAAACATTTCAGCTTCGCGCCCAGGATAATTTTTATTTAAAAAGCCATCCACAAAGGGCGTATGTACACGAG
Source organism: Saprospiraceae bacterium (assembly GCA_043744275.1). GTDB lineage: Bacteria > Bacteroidota > Bacteroidia > Chitinophagales > Saprospiraceae > JAAFJT01. The sequence goes on along the minus strand of JAYTUY010000174.1, from coordinate 8,913 downwards.
CAGGTGAAATAGAATTGCAGCGAATATTGTCGCTGAGATAGTCTTTCGCCGTGGCAATTGTCATGGCTAAAACCGCCCCTTTCGACATCGAATAAGCGAAGCGATCGGGGATGCCTACCAAAGCAGCAACCGATGCCATATTCAAAATAACACCGCCACCACCAGATCGCATCAGCGGAATAGCTGCTTGAAGACAATTATAAACGCCCTTGACATTGACTGAAAAAATGCGCTCAAAATCTGCTTCTGATGTATTTTCCACATTGCCAATATGTGCAATGCCCGCATTATTGACCAATATATTCACCTGTTCAATTTTTTCAAAAACAGCTTTTACTTCATTTTGAATAGCCACATTACAGGCATGAACAATAGCTTTATTCTCAGGATTTTGAGCATTTATTTCTTCGACCACATCAAGTGCTGCCTCTTCGTTGAGTTCAATAATGTGAACAACAGCACCTTGCTTGGCAAAAAGTGTTGAAATGGCACGTCCTATACCACTCCCGCCGCCCGTTACGACAGCTATTTTATTTTTTAAACTGAACATAAATAATTTATTCGATAGCTAAAATGGTGTCAATTTCATCCAATTTTGTAGGCAATTCACTTTCCCGAAATTAATTTGCTGTCGATTATGCTTCAATCATTATTTCCAGCAAATTTTCAATAGCATTATTTAAAAAAGCGGGAAGTATGATTTTATGAGTTAAGTTAATTTTACAATTATCCGTCAAATCGGCAATCATTTCATTGAAACGGGCTTCGCCGTGATGATCCACGACTTGAGCCTTGCGTTCAGGCTCGTTGAAGTAAGTCAACATACCATCAGCATCGGCTTCGGGATGAAATTGCGTTCCGAACATTTCATCCGAAAACCGCACAGCCATGACAGCTCTTGGCAAATCAATATGCAGGCGTTCTTTTTCTAAAGCCATGATTTTGAAGCCTCGCTCGTGCATATATGCCTCATCAGCATTCACGACTTGCCAATTTCTGAAATCGGCTATCCAAAATGGCTCATGCAATTTTTTGAAAAAAGGCTCTTTCTCACCTATTTCAGTTTTATTGCACGGGTAAGTACCAAATGAGATGGATTTCCTTTCAATAATATCTCCCACTTTGAAATGAATACAAGCCAATTGGAAAGAATGGCAGATAAAAAACACATATTTTTTGGTTTCTACTGAGGGGTCATTATTATGCGCCCAGAGTTTGTCAATCAATTCAAAATAGGGTTTATCCCAACCGCCTGTATAGTCGAAAGGGCTGCCCGGTCCGCCTGAGGATATGTAAATATCGAAACTCAAGTCAGGTATTTCCCCCTTAAAACGGACGTCAAAAACCTCATAACTCAGTAATGAGCCATAAGCTTCTACCATGCGTTTCAGGTAAATGATACCTCTGTTGGGCACATTATTATTCAAATCTAAAATAGCAACGCGTAATTTTCTTTCCATGTTATTTGATTTAGATAGTTGACAATCAAGTAGTTAAGCAAATTAGTGATACAAATTTTCATTTAAATTTTGTAAAACAATTTATTTTATTAGACAAATTTACACAAAATTTATCAAAATACTGAGGGGTCATTCCGAATGTTCGGAACAACCCCCTCAGTCATGCGAAGCTTGATGGCGCGAAACGCGCTCATATTTTTAAAGAATTATATGAAAACTTTGAAAGCCTTCTTATTTTTTCTTTCCACCCGTCAATTCATCCTGCCATTTTTTCAATTCATCCCATTGACCAGCTGCTGCTAAACGAGCTTGTTGCGCCCATGTAGAAGGGTTGTGGATTTGATAACGCTTTCCGCCAGTAGCCAATAACGCTTTCAATTCGTCTGTACCTGAATTTGATAAATCAGCATAAGAAATAATGCCCGCAGTGTTCAAAATCTCTTCAATTTTAGGACCGATGCCTTCAATTTTTTTCAAATCATCCTTAACAGAGGCGATTATTTTGACTGCTTTTGCTTTGACATCCGCTTTGATTTTCGTTTTTACTTCTGCTTTTGGTTTAGCTTCTGCTTTTGGTTTAGCTTCTGCTTTTGGAGCAGCCGCTTTTTCAGAAGGTTTTGCGGTTGATTTCGGTTTAGCTTCAGCGTTTGGAGTATCTGATACTGAGTGGGTATTGCGTGCATCGGCACCCATGCCTTCAACGGCATTTCTAACAAAAGTACCCCAAGTCAAATTATTACCACCGTCTTTGTGTGCAAGGGCGCGTTCGATGGCGAAATTCGCTGCATTTTCTACAATCCAATCAAAATTTGCTTGACCGACTGAATGAATATCGGCATCAGGTGCAGGATTACAGAAATCAATGGCATATGGAATACCATTCATCACCCCAAATTCAACTGTATTAAAATCATAACCCAATGCATGATTCAGTTTCAAAACATAATCATGAACGGTATCCAAAAGGGCTTGTGGAGCTGGATCGCCTTCTACCACATAGCGCAAATGGTGCGGATTGCGCGGCTCATAAGGCATGATATGCACATATTTTCCACCCAAACAATAACAACGGAAATAATAATCAAACACAACTTCCGATTGGAGCATCATCACGATTTGACCTGTTTCGGTATATTTATCGAAGAAATCCTCCATATTATTGATTTTGTAAACGGATTTCCAACCGCCGCCATCAAAAGGTTTCATATAAGCAGGAAAGCCAATGTACTTGAAAATTGCTTCCCAATCGAGAGGGTATTTCAAGTTGCGGAATGAGTTCGCCGTTGTATCGTCGGGCATCATTTTAGAAGGTAAAATGACGGTATTCGGTACTGGAACGCCGATTTTTACAGCCAAGGCATTGTTGAAAAATTTCTCATCAGCTGACCACCAAAACGGATTGTTAATCACCGCCGTGCCTGAAATCGCTGCATTTTTCAAGTAGGCGCGATAGAAAGGGACATCCTGCGAAATGCGATCAATAATTACCGCATATTCTGTTGGGTCGCCTTGAATAACTTTATCAATGCTGACGGCTTCTGCTACGACGCCGTTAATTTTCTTTTCATTGATGCGCTCTATAAACGCCCATGGAAAGGTGTTTTCTTGACCGAAGAGTATTCCTATTTTTTTCATGAATGGTTAATTTTTGGATGAACGGATTTTATTTAATTAAAGCCTTTTTATCAATTACTCTAAGGATTTTCAATTCAATCTATACAATTTTCTTTAAAGTAAAGACAAATAATGGGGAAACATCTCTCGCCAAAGCTGCCAATCATGTTGTTGCCAACCGCGCATATCGAGCCAATGTTGTACACCTTTTGATTGTAAAATGCCTGATAATTGCTCGTTGGCAGGGCGACAAATATCCCATTCGGAAGTGCCTAAAATAATTTTCATGCGCCAAAGATCGGGATGATTCAAGCCTGGAAGGTAATCAACAGGGTTGTTGAAATAGACATTATCATCGAAATAACCTTGCATAAACGACCTAATATCGAAAGCCCCACTCATCGAAATCAAATGACTCACGACATCAGGATGGCGAAAAGCAAAGTTGGCTGCATGATAACCACCAAAACTCGCTCCTGCAACGGCTACGCGCGGGCTACCCGTGTGTTGGCGGATGGTTTCGACTATTTCCCAACGAATGAGTTTGTCGTATTGTATATGATTCCGCACTTTTACTGAGGGGTGTACCTCGCGGTTGTACCAGCTCAAACGGTCAATAGAATCGGGACAGTATAAGCGCACCAAACCATTTTCTACGAACCAGCGAACGCTTTCTATCAGTTTAAAATCCTTGCTTTCGTAATACCGACCCATCGTGGATGGGAAAATAATGACAGGGTGACCAGCATGACCATATGTCAACATTTCAATATCTCTGTCCAAATGTGGCGAATGCCATTTAAAATATTCTTCTTTCATAAAGTCAAGAGGGTTGCGTATTGTTTCAGTAAAAAAACTTTTCTTTGCTTTTGATGGCGCAAAATTAATCTATTTTGATGCATTATTCCAAATTTAAAAATAGTGTTTTACAAAATTAAATTTTTATTAAGTGACAATTAATTTATTGTTGTAAAATTAATTTGATTAATTTAATTAAAAATCAAAATATAATTTTGATTTTTTAAAATAACTAATTTTTAATATCCCGACTTTAAATAACAAGCAAATGAATTTTTTTAAAAGCATTATTGCAGAATTTACAAGTTCTTCAAGCAATAGTAATAAAATAATTGTAAAACACCTCAATGTGCCTTCAAAATATCTGGAGCGTGGTGTAAAAGTGGATGTTTTTTTACCCCCTCAGTATTCGAGGGATAAAAAGCAGCGGTATCCGACTATTTATTTCAATGATGGTCAGGATATGCTCGCATTGGGTATGTACGATACGCTCACGAAACTTTATAGTGAAAAATTGCTACCACATTGCATTATTATCGCCATTTATTGCAATGACAATCGCATCAACGAATATGGTACGGCTCTCGAAATAGATTATAAAAACAGAGGGAATAAAGCACGGGAATATGCCAATTTTGTCATTCATGAACTCGTGCCTTTGATGCGGGCAGAATATCGTTGCCGACAAGAAGCAGCTCAAAATACTTTTGCAGGGTTTTCACTCGGAGCACTTTCGGCTTTGGATATTGCTTGGGCGAACCCCTCAGTATTCAGCAGAATTGGCGTGTTTTCGGGAGCTTTGTGGTGGCGTTCGAAGGCGTGGACACCTGAAGACCCCGACGGTGGGCGCATTATGCACGATATTATTTGCAATAGCCCATATCAAAAAGGTATGAAGTTTTGGTTTGAAGTCGGCACCAATGATGAGGAAAGCGACCGCAATAATAATGGAGTAATAGATGCCATTGACGATACGCGCGATTTGATTGACGAACTCGTCGTGCTCGGCTATCGCCCGCATGAGGATATAAAATATGAAGAAATTCAAGGCGGTGAGCATAATCCCAAGACTTGGGGTGCTATTATGCCTGTTTTTTTGAAATGGGCTTTGAGTTGAAAAGTTTTTATTTCCATTTAACAGCCAAACCTATTAAAGTATAACCTTGTGCATTTTGGATATTGATATTCACAATGGCATCTGCACCGTTTTTGGCAGCCATTTCTTTCATTTTTTTTAAACTATTTGTTTGATTCGCTGGTATAAGCGCACCGCACTGGAAGCATAAGGTGATACTAACATACCCGATTGGCTCATAGGCTTTTGATATATTATCTGTGAAAAACAATTCGATTTTTTGAGGGTCGGTAGCTGTAAAACTCAAATCAGATAGTTTGGCAAAACGATTATATATATCTGAACAGCTTAAAATTGATATTAAAAGGAAACTAAATAGCCCTATTCTTAGATTTTTCATAGTTTAGTTTTTTACTTACATATTGTCGGCAAAACAAGTTGCCGACAATATGTAATGTTGGAAATAAAAATTTTAATCAAGACATACTTTACTTGTACTGAGGGGTTAAGTCTAAACCTATCTATACCTTATATTTTCTACCCACGTTTTCATGCGCCCTTTTGTAAGGTGTCTGTTACCTGATAGTTTTAAATCAAATTCGTAAATCATCTCATCATGATAACCATGTTTTGTATAAACATAATGCTTCACAGATACCAATTTAATGTATGAGCCTGTTTGATCCTCATCTCCTCTCACACCCAATCCCAAAATATTCCATTTCCCATTGAATACATCTGAACGCCCAATACTAAAATTAAATAAATCAAGATTGTTATATACATTAACCAATTTTATATTTGTAAATATTCCGGGCGTAGCATACTTTTTTTTGAAGGCATTGAATTCACTCGTATCGCGTGCTGCACCAAATGTAGGTATCGAAAATTCTATATACCATCCTTTATTATTTCCAAAAAAACTCTCGTTTTGCTCAAAAAACCAAGCACCACCTATGCCATTATTCCACTCTTTTTGGTATTCAAATCCAAAAAAGGCACTGGCATAATCTACCATTTTGACACTGTCTTTACCATGTACTAAGCAAAATCGTTCCCCATCAATATAACCTTCGATATAGGCAAAGGCGCCTGTGGTATCCGCATTCGGTAGTTTAACTTTGGGGTCTAAGCCATTTATCAATGAATTTGTCTCAGTAGATACAATATCTTTTTTACAAGAGATGAGTCCTACAATCAATAAGCAGAATAAAACCATTGTATTTTTCATTGCTTTGTTTTTTACTTGCATATTGTCGGCAAAGCAAATTGCCGACAACATGCTGTTTTGGAAATAAAAACCTGATTGAGATACGCTTTTACTGAGGGGGTATCATCTTAAACTTATCTATACCTTATATTTTCTACCCAAGTTTTCATGCGCCCCTTAGTAAGATGCCTATTACCTGATAGTTTTAAATCAAACTCATAAGTCATTTCGTCGTGATAACCATGTTTTGTATAAACATAATGTTTGACTGACACTAATTTAATGTATGAACCTGTTTGGTCCTCATCTCCTCTTGATAACAACCCATAAGTATTCCATTTCCCGTTATATATATCTGAACGCCAAATTTCAAATGTAAATAAATCAAGGTTATCATAAACATTAATTAATTTAATATTTGTAAATGTGCCTGGCGTAGCGTATTTCTTTTTGAAGGTATTAAATTCACTGGTATCGCGTGCTGCACCAAATGTAGGTAAATTAAAAATGATATACCACCTTTTATCTTTCCCTGCTGTACCCTCGGGTTGTTGAAAATACCAAGCACCACCTATGCCATTTATCCACTCTTTTTGATAGTCAAACCCAAATAAAGCACTGGCATAATCCTTAAATTTGACACTGTCTTTACCATCTACTAAGCAGAATCGCTCTCCGTCAATATAACCTTCAACATACGCGAAAGCTCCAGTTGTATCAGCATTGGGTAGTTTAACATTGGGGTCTAAACCTGATATCAAACTATTAGTGGGCAAAACATCTTTTTTACAAGACATAAGTCCTAAAATCAATAAGCTGAATAAAAGCATTATATTTTTCATTGCTTTGTTTTTTTACACCATATTGTCGGCAACAATACCGACAATACGGTATGGTTAAAAAATATTTTTAAAATCTACTGAATATCAGTTTAATAATTATAAACTGCGACTTGAGTAGATCCCCAAGATTGTCCTGAGGTACAACTATTAGCTGACCTACCTCCAATACTAAAATAGTAACATCCGTTATTATTAGGGTTCCCAAATGCACCAGATCCACAACTGGCACCTGTCCAGTTTATTGATACTGAACTATTGCTACCACCACCACTTGTGATATTGCCAAATGTATAAGAACCTTGATATAGATTGAATACCCATAAAAAAGTATTTTTAGGATTTGCAAGAAATGAACCACTTGCAAAATAAGTAGAAGTATTACCTACATAATTAGTTGAAGGTCCATCAATAAGAACTGTACCCGCATCACCTACAATATCACCCCATGTAAAATCAATAGGTAGCGAAACTGGACCACCATTATTACAAACAGGAGAGCCAAATACTGTTACAGTTAGTCTAAATTTTTTACCCAAATTTCCATCTGGTGAAAAATTAGCACATTTATCAGGTGTAGATGGTAACTCATGTGAAGTAATCGGTATAGGTTGATCATACTGGTCAAGTTCAGCAAGATTCCATTTGAAAGAAGATGGAGTAGGACCATCGCCCCAAGCACAAAACTTAACAAAATTTCCACTACAATCCATATTTGTTGCTCTAAATATAGAAATTCCATACAAAGTATAGCATGTTGCCCCTGTGGTACTACAATCGCAAGCAGGATTGCTGAACACGTTAGACAAAGCAGTAATACTATTAACTATGCCTTGTGCAACTGAAATATAGTTATATGGATTTGCCACAAATCCAGCAGCAATTTGAAAGCCCGCAAGCCAAACTTGGGCTATACAAGAGAACTTTTTTCCACCAATAAAACAAAAATCTCTTGATTTCAATTGTCCTATTTGAGGCTTATAAATAACATTCATGAGATAATCTATAATTCTAGAAAAACCAAATGAAGCATTCAAAATAATCTGCTTTTCTGAACTCTTCATTTCTTTATCATCTAAAAGTTTTCTATTGAAACCATTTAAGATATTTTCTACATCTTTAAAATTTGTTAAACCATCAAGTTCCTTAGAAGTTTGTAACAATAAGCGGAAATAATCGGCTTGCTTTTCGTTAATTTTCTTATCAGCCAAGTTTTTAGCAATGCGTTCTTCCGTAGTGAGATTCTTCATTTCCTCAGAAGATTTTTTGTACTCTTGCATGACTTTTTCCCGAATTTCTGGGTTGACATAATCCTCAGCTTTGTGACTCAAGAAGTTTAATTTAAGATGCTCATAAACTGTTTTGCCCATTTGGTCTGCCTGATTCAGTAGTGCTTTTTCCTCTAACATTTTGTCATCTGTGACAGTTTGTACTGAGGGGTCATTAGGTTGTAACGTTACATCACGCTTGCATGATGTGATGTAAAGAGCGAGCATTAATAAAATGCTTCCAGCAATTTTAAAATTGAATAACTTTTTCATACTTAAAAATGTTTAAATGGTAAGTAAATTTAAGTTAGGCTACTCATTGCATATAGGTACCAATCAAAGCAATGCGGTAGCCTTTCTTATATATTGACAGTATATATATATCAAGTTTTATTTTTCGAAAAAGAGCATAGTTAAACTCTTTCATTTCGCACAATGCGAAACGCGAAAGGTAAAATGTGGATAATGAAAGAAAAGAGGAATACTAAAATGCAAGATTTTTAAGTGGCGTATTTATTAATGTATTTGTTCATTTGTAAAACGATTTATAGGGTGTAGTTCCCATTTGATGTAAATATTACACCTTAAGAATCCTTATTGCCTATCAAAATGCTTCCAAAATTGCTCCCATCTACCAGTAGTACAAACA